>NZ_JBJLSH010000050.1:0-25700 GCF_050871905.1 Kineococcus haloalkalitolerans | reverse complement strand
GGCGGCGGCCCCCGAGGGCGGCCGCGGGGCCCCCCGCCGCCCCCCCCAGGCCCGGCGGGGGGCCCCCCCCCCCCCCCCCCCCGGGGAGCCGTCTCTCCGCCCTGCCCCCGACGACGCGCGTCACCGGGCGACGGTGGACGGGGGCGGGCTCCGGACGACGGCTCCCCGCACCCGCGACTCCGCCCACGCGGTGGGCGGCCGGCCAGCGGGACCGTCAGCGAGCGTCAGCCTGTGAAGGCCGCGTCCACGAGGACTCGGTACACCTCGGCCACGGACCGGCCGGCGGCCTCGACGGCCTGCGGCAGCAGCGACGTCTCGGTGGTGCCGGGGGCCACGTTGGCTTCCAGGAACCACGGCAGCCCGTCGACGTCGACGACGAGGTCGACGCGGGAGAGGTGCCGCAGCCCCAGCACGGTGTGCGCGGTGCGGGCGGCTTCCGCGACCGTGCCCGCCACGGACTCGTCCAGCCGCGCGGGGGCGAAGAACTCCGCGGGGCCCGCGGTGTAGCGGGCGGCGTAGTCGTAGCGGCCGCCGTCGGGGACGACCTCGACCGCCGGCAGGGCCTCGGGACCGGAGCCGGTGTCCACGACGGACACGGCGACCTCGGTGCCGGCGACGAACCGCTGGACGACGACCGTGCTGTCGTAGGCGAAGGCCTCGACGACGGCGCGCGCCAGCTGGGTGGCGTCGTCGACGACGGTGACGCCCAGGGCGGACCCGCCGTGGGCGGGCTTGACGACGGCCGTGCGTCCGCCGGTCCAGGCGCCGACGGCTGCCAGGACCGGCTGCGCGCCCAGGTCGCGGAAGGTGGTCTGCTCCAGCACCACCGACTCCGGTGCGGCGACGCCCGCCGCGGCGACGGCGGCCGCGGCGAGGGGCTTGTCCCACGCCAGGCGCGCCGCGGCGGGCCCGGACCCGACGTACGGCAGGCCGAGGAGGCCGAGGACGTCGCGCAGGGCGCCGTCCTCGCCCACGGCCCCGTGCAGGGCGGGCCAGACGACGTCGGGGGCTTCGTCGCGCAGCCGCGCCAGCAGCCCGGCGTCGGCGTCCAGGACGCTGACCTCGCACCCGCCGGCCCGCAGCGCCTCGGCGACGCGGCGGCCCGAGCGCACCGACACGTCGCGCTCGTGGGACAGGCCTCCTGCGAGGACGGCGACCCGCGGTCCGGGGGCGCTCACACCAGCTCCGGGCCGGGCGCGTCGACACCGTGGCCGGCGTGGCCGCCGTGGGGCACCGCGCCGAAGGTGCGCAGGACGTCCAGCTCGTCGTGGACGACGGCGGCGAAGCGCCGCACGCCCTCGCGGATGCGCTCGGGGGTGGGGAAGCAGTACGACAGCCGCAGGGAGCGGCTGCCCGAGCCGTCGGCGTAGAAGGCGGTGCCGGGCACGAACGCCACCCGGCCGGACACGGCCCGCGGCAGGAGCGTGCCGGCGTCCACCCCGTCGGGCAGCGTCACCCACACGTAGAAGCCCCCCTGCGGGCGGGTCCAGCGGACCCCCGTCTCCCGCTCCGGCAGGTGGGTGGCCAGCGCCTCGAGCATGGCGTCGCGCCGGTCGCGGTACAGCTCGCGGAAGACCTTCACCTGCCCGCGCCAGTCGTAGGTGCGCAGGTACTCGGCGATGGCGAACTGCCCGAACGTCGTCGGGCACAGCACGGAGGACTCCGAGGCCAGGGTCAGCTTCTCCCGCACCGCGGGCGGGGCGATGGCCCAGCCGACGCGGAAGCCCGGCGCGAAGGTCTTGGAGAAGGAGCCGAGGTGGACGACCCCCGTGGCGTCCAGGGACCGCAGCGCGGGCAGCGGGTCGCCGTCGAAGCCGAGCAGCGCGTACGGGTCGTCCTCCAGCACGAGGACGCCGTGGCGCCGGCACACCTCGAGCACCTGCGGGCGGCGGGCCGCGGACAGGGTCACCCCGGCGGGGTTGTGGTGGTTGGGCACCGTGTAGAGCAGCTTGACGCGGCGCCCGGCGGCGGCGAGCCGGACGAGGGCCTCCTCCAGCGCCCGCGGCTGCAGTCCGTCGTCGTCGAGGGGCACGTGCACGACCTCGGCCTCGTAGGCGCGGAAGACGCCGAGGGCCCCGACGTAGCTGGGGGCCTCGGCCACGACGACGTCGCCGGGGTCGAGGAAGACGCGGGCGACGAGGTCGAGGGCGGCCTGCGAGCCGGTGGTGACGACCACGTCGTCGGGGTGGGCGTCGATGCCCTGCTCGCGCACGACCTCCACGACCTGCTCGCGCAGCACCTCCTCGCCCTGCCCGGAGCCGTACTGCAGGCTCACCGCGCCGCGCTCGGCGACGAGGCGCTGGGTGATGGCGGCGATCTCCTCCAGCGGCAGCGCCGGCAGGTAGGGCATGCCCCCGGCGAGGGAGACGACCTCGGGGCGGTTGGCGACGGAGAACAGGGCGCGGATCTCCGAGGCGCGCATGGAGGAGGCGCGGCGCGCGTACCCGTCGAGCCACGGGTCGAGCCGGTTGCCGCGGGCGGCGGCGGCCGTCGTCCCCGCGGCCGCGGCGGACGCGGGTGGCGCGCCGCCGGGACGGGTGGACGACGGGTGCTGGCTCACGGTGGTCTCCTCGGGTCGGCGCGCTCGCGCGCGGGTCGGGCGGTGCCGCGACGTGCGGGACGGCGCGGGTACCGTCCTCCTAGGATGCCCCTTCGGCGCGTGCGCGCGTCGGACGCGCGGTGCGCGCGGCCGGCGCGGTGGACGGCGGCGCTGTGGACGGAGCTGTGGACGACGTGCGGAGGGGGCTGCCGCGGTGGGTCGACGCATGGCGCCGCTGACGCTGGACACGCTGCCGGACCTGCCGAAGGCGTCCCGGCGGTGCGTGTGGTGGGAGCTGGACGAGGTCGCGGGCCGGCGGGCCGCGGAGGCCGGCTACCCGGACTTCGAGAAGGAGGCGTGGGTCTCCACCGTCCTGCTGCAGTGGGGGCCGTGCGGGCGCCTCGTCTACGTGGACGAGCAGGCCGTCGGGTTCGTCGTGTACGCGCCGCCGGAGTACGTGCCGCGGCAGGCGGACGCCTTCCCGACGTCCCCGGCGAGCGCCGACGCCGTCCTGCTGACGACGGGCTGGATCGAGCCGGCGTTCCGGGGGGAGGGGCTGGCGCGGATGCTCGTGCAGGGTGCCGCGAAGGACCTGACCCGGCGCGGGGTCAAGGCCGTGGAGTGCTTCGGCGGCGGCCCGGCGGCGGTGGGCGGCGACGGCGACGACCGCGACGCCCACCAGCACGGCGACCCGTGCGTCCTGCCGGCGCACCTGCTGGAGTCGGTGGGGTTCACGGTGGTGCGCCCGCACCACCGCTACCCGCGGCTGCGGCTGGACCTGAAGACGGCGATCAGCTGGCGCGAGGACGTCGAGCAGGCGCTGGAGCGGCTGCTGGGCAGCGTGCGGGTGCCGGTGCTGACGGGAGTGGCGCCAGCGCCGTCGTGAGCGTCCGACCGGACCTCACGCCCGGTCGTGGACGGTGACGGCGTAGCCGTCGGGGTCGGTGAAGGTGAACGTGCGCCCGAAGGGGCCGTCGGCCGGTGCCGCCACGATCGGGACGCCGTCGGCGGCGAGGGCGTCGTGCAGGGCCTGGGCGTCGTCGGCCAGCATCCACAGCGCGACCCCGGTGCCGGGGCGGGGGACGGCGGCGTCGAGGTCGACGCCGGGCAGGGGCTCGCGGACGGCGAAGGGCACCGGGGCGGTGGTGAAGACGACGGCTCCGGGCGGGCCGGCGGGCGCGCGCCGCAGGCCGAGGCGGGTCTCGTAGAACGTGGCGGCGCGCTCGACGTCGCGCACCTGCAGGGCCAGGAAGTCGGGTCCGGTGACGGTCACGGCGCTCTCCTCGGTGTCAGGATGTTGACACGAGAGAGTGTGTCAGGATCCTGACATGAGTCAAGAGGCCGTCGGGGACCTGCGCGCGTCCGTGGGCTACGCCCTCAAGCACGCGGCCGTCGCGCTGCGCTCCGGCATGGACGCCGTCCTGCGCCCGCTGGACCTGACCACCTCCCAGTACTCCTGCCTGGAGGTCCTCGCGCAGCGTCCCGGTCTGTCCAACGCCGAGCTGGCCCGCGCCACGTTCGTCACCCGGCAGGCGATGAACGGCGTGCTGCGCGGGCTGCAGGAGCGCGGGCTGGTGACCCGGCCCGCCGCCGCGCCCCACGGCCGGGCCCTGCCCACCGAGCTCACAGCCGCCGGCTGCGAGCACCTGCGCGCGGCCAGCGCCGCCGTGCGCGCCGTCGAGCGCCGCATGCTCGCCCCCCTGGACGAGGCGCAGCAGCGCCGGCTGCGCGACGACCTCGCCGCCTGCGCCGCCGCGCTGACCGCGAACCAGGACCCCGACGGAGGAGAGCCGAGCTGAGCCCGCCCCGCGCTCAGCCCGCGACGGCGCGCAGCGCCACCTGCCCGGCC
Organism: Kineococcus haloalkalitolerans; assembly: GCF_050871905.1. NCBI lineage: Bacteria > Bacillati > Actinomycetota > Actinomycetes > Kineosporiales > Kineosporiaceae > Kineococcus > Kineococcus haloalkalitolerans. Next base: position 21,312 of record NZ_JBJLSH010000050.1, on the reverse strand, counting down.
GCGCCCAGCGGCACGAGCAGCAGCAGCCACGCCGTCGCCAGACCGGCGCCCCGAGCACGAGCGCCCCGGGCCGCCGCCGACGTGGCGCCCAGGGCGAGCACCAGCGCGGCGCCGAGGACGCAGAAGACGACCGCGTCGCCGGGGTAGCGCAGGTACCAGCCGTAGCCGACGGCGCCCTCGGTGAGGAAGACGGCCCCGAGCAGCGCCGCGGCCGGCGACGCGGCGCGCAGCGCGCGCACGCGCCGCCAGCACCAGCCCGCCGCCCCCAGCAGCGGCCCGCCCAGCACCCCCGTGCCCGCCCACAGCAGCACCATCGCCGGGTTGACGCCGAAGCCGCGCAGCGACGACACGGCGTAGTAGCCGGCGACCTCCCCGGCGCACACGAGGAGCCCGGCGACCGCGGCCACCCACGGGCGCCGTGCCAGCGCACCGACCGCGAAGGCGGGCGCCAGCCACGGGCCCACCGCGTTGGCCAGCCCGGCGAACGGCCACGGCAGGACCGTCTGCAGCCCCGAGGTCGCCGCACCCCAGCCGATGCCGACGAGGGCGGCGACGGCGAGCACGCCGGCCGCCGTGCGGGGCAGCCGTCCAGCGCCCGTCGGTCGGGCGCGGAGGAGGGGGTCGGTCACGCTCCGATCGTGGAGCAGGACCGGGCCCGACGTCGTCACGCCGTGGTCGGAGCTCCGCCGCCCGGGCCTCCTCCTGCGAGACGACGGTCCGTCAAGCCGGGCCGGTCCCCCCGCCTTCGCCTTCGCCCTCGCGCGAGCGCCGCACGTACCAGGCGGCGAGGAAGTACCCGGCGACGAGCGTGAGCGTCACCTTGACGATCCACAGGAACGCCGTGTCCTCGTCGCGCACCACCGTCCACGCCAGACCGGCGAGGACCGCGTACAGGATCCCCGTCCGCTTGGACTGCTCCAGCGTCTTCGTCGCTCTCCACCACGGTTGCCGCGCCACCTGGACAGTGTGCCGCCGCGGCACGGGGGGACCGACGCGCGGCGGGCCGGACACCCGGGCGGCTGGACGTGCAGCACGCGGGCGACCGGTGTGTAACGCCCGGCGGGCGGCAGCGATGTCACCGGTGAGCCCGGGGGGCTCGCGCCGTGGTCCGGGGGGATCCGCGGTCGCGGGTCGGGCTCGCAGGGGGAACGCGGTGTCGCGTCCGGTGGCCGGGGGTGGTGCGGGCCACCGGACGCCGCACCGGGTCCCACCCCTCTCGACCACTCCTCCTCGACCCGCGCGATGTCGCCGGGTCCGCCCGTCGCCGGAGTCGTCGTGCCAGGTTGGACGGGTGGACGAGCCCGACGAGGACCGGTCCCGCCGCGACCCGGGCTCCGGCCCGGTGTCCTCCACCGGCGGCGACGCCTTCGCGCCCTTCGCGCGGCAGCACGACGTGCGTTCCGGGCCGCAGAGCACCTGGGTGCTCGTGGCGTCCACGCTCGGCCCGCTGCTGGTGATCGCCGTCCTGCTGCTCCTGCAGGTGCGCTGACCCTGCCGCGGACCCCTCAGCCGGTCGCGGTGGCGGGGCAGCCGGGTCCGCTGAAGTAGACGTAGACGGTCGGCCCGTCGCCGCGCACGGAGCCGACGAGCTCGCCGTCGGCCTGGACGTCGATGTCGGTGCCGACGGGCACCTCCGCCGCCAAGACGTCGCCCACGGCCACCGAGCCGCTGCGGCGGAACGTGTCCACGGTCCGGTCGCAGCAGGTCTCACAGGTACGCGGGCTGGTCCTGCGACGGGTCGGCGGGCACGACGTCCAGGCGGGGGTGCGCGAGCAGGTCCGTGATCGCCGCGCGGGTGCCACCGATCCCGGCGTAGTGCGCGTCGACGTCCTTCGTCACGCACCACGCCCGGTCCGCCGGCCACACGAACGCCGGGTCGGGGCGCGGTCCCGGGTCGGGCGACCCGTGCGGCGGGCGCAGGACCCGCGCCCACTGCTCGTGCGCGGGCAGGTCGGTGGCGGCGCCCTCGAAGAGGAAGAACCGGCGGTTCGGGAGGTCCAGCTCCGCGCCGGGGTGGACGGGGTCGGTGCCCCAGCCGTCCCAGACGGCGAACACGCACCGCGCGGGGGTGCCGGTCCGTGCGGCCAGGACGCCGAGGACGGTGTCCAGCTGCTGCCGCTCGCTCGGCGCGTCCGGTCCGGGGTCGTGGGGGACGTCGCCCTCGGACTGCCGCGGGCCGGTGGGGTCGGGGATGAACCGCACGCGGGCGTACGCCTCGAAACCGGCCGGGCCGAGGGTGACGAGGCGGTGCCAGGGCTGCGGGTCGTCGCGCAGCCAGTCGGCCGCGGTGGCGTCGCCGCACGGGGACACGGTCACCGTCGCACCCTGCCACGGCCGGTCGCGGCGATCACCCCCTGCGGCGATCACGGCCGGGGCGTGCTGGGCCGGTGGCGCCCAGCGACGTGCAGCCCGCCCCCGACGGCGACGTCCTGCGCCGCGTCCTGCGGGCTGTGGCCGCCGGTGCCGTGCTCGTCGTGGTTCTGCACCTGCTGTTCGGGGACGGGCTGTGGCGCTCCGTCCTCGCCGGGGCCGCCGTGGTCGCGCGGATCGTCGTGTTCGACACCCTCACCGACCGCCGGGCCCATCGGCGGCAGCGCGACCGGCCGGTGCGCTGACGGCTCACACCCGCGACCACACCACCAGCAGGAGCAGCGGGACCGTCAGCACGGCCCGGGGCACCGCCACCAGCGCCGCGGTGACCCGGGCGCCGGCCCGGCGCGCGGTGGCGCCCCCGCCGCGAGCGGTACCGGCAGCACCGCGGCGGACGACCCGGACGCGCCGCACGCCGGCTGGCGCTCCATGGACCTGCTCGTCAGGACCTCGCGCCCGCTGCCTCCCGCGCGAGGTGCCCGTGCGCCGGGCGCGGTCCAGCCACCACGACGAGTGAGCGGATCCGTCGATCACCCGCGGCGCGGGACGGCGGTGACGACGATGACGGGGTGAGCGGAGCGGTGGAGGACGGCGCGCGGACCGGTGTCGACGAGACCGGACCGCGTCCTGCGGGGCCGGTGGGGGCCCTCGCGTCGGCGGCGCTGGCGGGGCTGGCCATCGGCGTGGTGCTGCTGGTCGCCGGCGGCGCGTGGCTGCAGCAGGCCGGGGACACGTCCGGCGCCGTCCCCTGGGGTGCGCTGGTCACGCTGGTGCTCGCCGTGGGGTCCCTGGCGTGGGGCGGGCTGGCCGCCCTCGCGCACTGGGTGTGCGCGGCCCTGCTGGACCGGAGGACCCCCGCGGGCTGAGCCCCTGCGCGGGACGGCCCGTCACGCCAGGACGGCGGTCGCCTCCACCTCGACGAGCACGTCGGGCTCGAACAGGTGGCCGACGCCGATCAGCGACGCCGGCGGCAGGGGGGACGGCAGGCCGAGCTCCTCGGTGACCTGCTCGACACCGGCCATGAACGGGCCGATCTTCTCCGGGGTCCAGTCGGTCACGTAGAACGTCAGCCGCACGACGTCGCCGAAGTCCGCACCGGCGGACCGCAGGCCGGCGGCGGTGCCCCGCAGGGCGTGGGCGACCTGCCCGGTGAGGTCGCCCGGTGCGAGCGGCCGCCCGTCCGCGTCGCGGGCGATCTGGCCGGCGACGTGGACGTGCCGGGTGCCGGTGGCGACGGCGACGTGGTGGTACGGGACGGGCTGCATGAGGCCGTCGGGGCTGGACAGCTGCACGGGCACGGGGGCTCCTCGTCGGGCCGGGTGGTCGCGGACGGTCCGCGGACTCGGTATCTCAGTGATACTCAGTAGTCGTCGGGAACTTCAACGAGACGAGGTGTCGTGCCGGAAACCACCCGTCCCGGGGCCCTGCGCATCGCCGCGCCGCACCGGGAACTGCTCGACCAGGTCCTCGACAAGTGGTCGCTGCAGGTCCTGGAGGAGCTGTGCGAGCGGCCGTCGCGGTTCAGCGAGCTGCGCCGCGCCGTCCCCGCCGTCACGGGCAAGTCCCTCACGGCGACGCTGCGCCGGCTGGAGCGCAACGGCGTCGTCGAGCGCGCCGTCGTCAGCACCCGGCCCGTGGCCGTCGAGTACCGCATCACCCCGCTCGGCAAGACGCTGCGCGAACCCGTCGAGGCGCTGCTGCGCTGGACCACCGCGCACCTGCCCGAGGTGGAGGAGGCCCGCGACCGCTTCGACGAGGAGCTGTAGCGGGGGCGGTCGATCACCTGCTCGGCGGACTGGACGGACCGCTCAGCGCCGCCAGAACAGGTGGTGCACCACCCCGCTGGGGCTGGGCACCACGTCGTGGTGGAAGCGGTCGTCCAGCTCGTCCGGCGACTCCCACAACCGGCTGCCCGCCCCGAGGCGCACGGGCGCCACCGCGACGTGCAGGTCGTCGACGAGGCCGGCGTCCAGGAAGGCGCGGACCGTGCGCGCGCCCCCGCCCAGCCGCACGTCCAGGCCGCCGGCGAGCTCGCGCGCCACGGCCAGCACGTCGGCGGGCTCCCCGCCGGTGAAGTGGAACGTCGTCGCGCCCAGCGCGAACGACGGCCGCGGGTGGTGGGTCCACACCACCACGGGCGTGCGGAAGGGCGGTTCGTCGCCCCACCAGCCGCGCCACTCGTGGTCCGCCCACGGACCGCGCTGCGGACCGAACTTCCCCCGGCCCATGACCTCCACGCCGATGCCGCGGTGGAAGTCGCGCACCAGGTGGTCGTCCAGCCCGCGCGAGCCGCCCGGCCCGGTGCGGTTCGGGAAGCTCTCGGTGGCGATCGCCCACCCGAGCAGGTCCACCGGGTCGGCGTGGCCGAACGGCCGTTCCAGGCTCTGCCCCTCCCCGGCGCCGTACCCGTCGGCCGAGACGCCGAAGTTCTGCACCCGCACCCGCTGCTGCACGTCCGCTCCTCCCCGAGGCGTCGCTGTCGGGGGGGTGGACCCGGCGGGGCGGGAGGAATCACCGCTCCCGCACGGAGGAGTCCAGCGGATCACCGCGCCGGGGGACAGGTGCGCCGGGAGCTGGAACGGTCCGCGTCCCCGGGAGGACACGGACCGCCCAGGACCCTGCCGTTTCAAGCCCTCGGCGACCGGGCCCGCAGCGTCCGCGGCACCCGTCGCACCGCCGACGGTACGTCGGGACCGGCGCGGGGGCGAACGGGCGCTCAGCCCTCGGCGGCTCGCGCGACGACCTCGGTGGCGAGGTCGCGCAGCTTGCGGTTGGCGTGCTGGGACTGGCGCACCAGGTGCTGGAACGCCTCCTCGGGCGTGCAGCGCAGGCTGGCGACCAGCACGCCCTTGGCCTGCTCGATGACCGCGCGCGACTGCATCGCGGCCTGCAGGTTCACGCTGAGGGAGACGGCGGACGCGTACAGGGAGTGGTTGGCCACCGCGACGGCCGCGTACCCGGCGAACGTCTGCAGCAGGTGCAGCGCGTCCTCGTCCAGCGGGGGGTCGCCGAAGCGGTACACGTTGATGCCGCCCACGGTGCGCTGCGGCATCGGCATCCCGACGGACACGGTGCTGCGCACCCCCTGGCGGGCGGCGACGGCCGCGAAGTCGGGGTACGTCTCGTCGCCGGAGGTGTCGTCGACGCGCACCGTCTGCCCGTTCTGGGCGGCGTCCAGGCAGGGACCGAACCCGCCGTCGTACTGGCGCTCGTCCAGCGTGGCGGCCAGGCGGCCGGTGAAGGCGGTGGTGCGAGCGTTCCCGTCCTCCACCAGCGTCACCGACACCTCGTCCGCGCCGGGCACGCACGCCCGGGTCAGCTCGGCCACCCGGGCCAGCACCTGGCTCAGCGGGGTCTCGCCGACCACCAGGGCGCCCAGCTCGGCGAACGCCCGCTGCGGGTCCAGGACCTCCCCGGCGGTGCCGGGCTGCGCGGGGGTACTGGACGGCTCGGCCACGGTGCTTCCTCCGCTCGGTGGCGGAGACCGGCCGGTCCGGGCTCCGCGGTGCTGCTCCGGCCGCGGGGGAGCGGCCGGAGGCTGCGAGAGCTGAGGTTCAACCCGGACCGGGTCCGGTGCCCCACCACCCGGTGGAGCGCCGGGTCCGGCGACGCAGTGCTCCCAGCCTAGACACCGCTCGGTACCACCGCCTGAGCTCCGGTGGCCGGGCATCCTGAGCGGGTGAGCTTCGAGGGCCTGCGGGCGGTGACCGACCCCGCGGCCGGGGCGTGGATCGCCCCGCGCCTCGGGCACGGCTGGCGCGCGGGAGGCGTCGTGCCGCGCGGGTACGCCGCCTACGCCCGCGTCCTGCACCCGGTGGACGCCAGCCGGCCCCTGCGGGTGCGCACGTGGGCCGAGGTGTGCGAGCGGACCGGCCGCACCCCGCACGCGCTGGTGCGCTGGGAGGACATCACCGTCCCCGCACCCGGCGTGCGCCTGCCGGTGACCCTCGCCGGGCAGTGGGACCAGGTCTCCGCGCATGTCGGCGCGCTGGACGCCACCGTCCTGGCGCCACTGCTGGACGCCCTGGCCCCGTCCACCGGTGACCAGGACTGCTTCCACGCCCTGTGGGGCGGGCGCGGCTGGCTCCACGGCGGCGACGCGGTGGCGGTCCTGACGGCCGACGACGTCGACGAACCGGCCGAGGACCCGGCCGACGCGCCGTCCGGGTGCCGGCAGCCGCCCGCCCCCGCGGCGCTGCGGGAGGCCCTGGCGGGACCGCGCCTGCGGCTGCCGCCCGACCGCGACCACCTGCTGTTCCGCGGTCCGCTGCACGCCGCGCTGAGCATCGGGGAGCAGACGACGCCCGACCACTTCCACGGGTGGTCGCCGAACCTGCTGTGGCCGGCGGACCGCTCGTGGTGCCTGGGCACCGACATCGACCTGGACTCCACCGTGGTGGGCGGCCCCACCGCCCTGGTGGACGCCGTGCTGGCCGCACCCGGTGTGGAGGCGTGGCCGGTCGGCGAGGACGACGACCTGTCCCCGTGGGGGCCGCCGGGAGTCTGAGCGCCCGCGCTCAGCGGCCCTCGAGCGTGGTCACCGGCCCGGGGGCGGGGCGAGCCGCGCCCGCAGCCCCGGGCCGAGCTCCACGTCGTGCGGCAGCGCGGCCAGCGCGTCCGCGCCGACGTCGACGCCGTGGGAGCGCGCGGTGGCCGCCAGGTGCGACCAGTACCGCGCGGCGGCCTCCTCGGGCGAGGACCCGTCGAACGGCTCGTCGGGTCCGACGACGACCCGGGCGGTCTGCGCGATCTCGTCCGCCGTCGTGCGGGGCCAGAGGCCGGGCGGGCCGCTGGCCGCCCAGCCGCGGTCGTCGAACAGGACCACCCGTCGTCCGGCCGTCACCTCGAGCGCGAGCAGCGCCGACACGGCCAGCCGGCGCTCCTCGGGGTCGGGCTCCGGCACCTCGTCCAGCTCGACGGACGTCACCAGTCGCACCGCACCAGCATCGGACACGCCGGTCCTGGGGGGAGGCGCGTGCGGGGGTCCGGGGCAGGACCGGTGGAGCGCACGCCGCCCGCGCACGGCGCTCCTGACTTCCATCGACGGACGGTCACCACCTGCGGGTGTGGACCGTCACCACCCGTCTGGCTGCTCCAGCGCGACCACCACCGGCACGATGGTCCAGGCGGGACTGTCTAGAAGAGCTGGACGGCCCGGAGCGGAGGAGGACCGGTGGCAGCACCCCGGCACCCGCGCGAGGGCGAGCGGCTGGCCTCGCTGCGCAGCTACCAGGTCCTCGACGGCGGTCCCGACGCGGCGCTGGACGCCCTCGTCGCCGCGGCGGCCCGCGCGCTCGGCGCCCCCGCCGCCGCGGTCAGCCTCCTCGACGAGCACCGGCAGTGGTTCGCCGCCGCCACCGGCCTGCCCGCCGTCCTCGGCCACGACGAGCGCCAGACCCCGCGCGACGTGTCGTTCTGCGCCCACGTCGTCGCCGGCGGGCAGCCGCTGCTCGTGCCGGACGCCACCGCCGACGACCGCTTCGCCGCCAGCCCCCTCGTGGCCGGCCCCGGCCGGGTCCGCTCCTACGCCGGCGCCCCGCTCGTCGGGCGCGACGGGCTGCCGCTGGGCGCCCTGTGCGTGATGGACACCGAGCCGCGCGCGCTGGACGAGGCGGCCGTGCGCGTCCTGCGGGACCTGGCCGACACCGTCGCCGAGCTGCTGGAGCTGCGCCGCGCCGACGCCACCGCGGGCCTGGCCAGCCGCGACGTCCTCGCCGAGAGCCGCGCCCTGCGCGCCGGCATCGACGCGGACCAGCTCGTCGTGCACTACCAGCCGGTCGTGGAGCTGGCCTCCGGCCGCTGGATCGGCGTGGAGGCGCTGGTGCGCTGGCAGCACCCCGAGCGGGGCCTGCTGCCGCCGGCGGCGTTCCTGCCGGTGGCCGAGTCCAGCGGCCTCGTCGTCCCCCTGGGCCGGTGGGTGCTGCGCGAGGCGTGCGCGCAGGTGGCGCGCTGGCGCGCGGAGGTCCCCGAGGCCGCCGACCTGTACCTGGCCGTCAACCTGTCCGGCCGCCAGCTCGGCGAAGCGGACGTGCACGAGACCGTCGCCGAGGCGCTGGCCCTGTCCGGGCTGCCGCCGCAGGCGCTCATCGTGGAGCTCACCGAGACGTGCCTGGCCGGCTCCTCCGAGCAGGTCGACGTCGCCCTGCAGCGCGTGCGCGACCTCGGCGTGCACCTGTCGCTGGACGACTTCGGCACCGGGTGGGCGTCCTTCGCGTACCTGCAGCGCTTCCACCCCGGCGCCGTGAAGATCGACCGCTGCTTCGTCGCCGCGCTGGGCCGCTCCGAGCGCGACGACCGGCTGGCCCGCTCCCTCGTCGAGCTGGGCCTGGGCCTGGGCTGCCACGTGGTCGCCGAGGGCATCGAGCGCCGCGAGCAGGTGCAGGCGCTGCTGGCGATGGGTGTGCGGCACGGGCAGGGCTACCTGTTCTCCACCCCCCGCAGCGCCGAGGACCTGCGCGGCTCCCTGCACCGCGCGCGGCCCGCCGGACGCGACGGGGCCCCGGCCGCTCGGGGAGCGGCCGGGGCCCCGTGAGGCGCGCGGGAGGTCAGCCGAGGTACTCGGCGAGCTCCTGCAGCAGGTACGGCTTCGGGCGCGCGCCGATGACGGTCTTGACGACCTCGCCGCCGGAGTAGACGTTCATCGTCGGGATCGACGTGATGCCGTACTTCGCGGCCACGGCCGGGTTCTCGTCCGTGTTCAGCTTCACGACGCGGATCTTGCCCGCGTTCTCGGCGGCGATCTCCTCCAGGACGGGCGCGACCTGGCGGCACGGGCCGCACCAGGGCGCCCAGAAGTCGACGAGGACGGGCACGTCGGACTGCAGCACCTGGGTGTCGAAGTCGGCGTCGGTGACGGGGGTGGTGGCGCTCACGGGCTGCCTCCTGGCGGTCGGGACGGGGACGGGGGGTTCGAGGCGCGGGCCTCAGGCGGGGGAGACGGAGCCCTCGCGCGGCTGCGGCCGCGGCACGGTCTCCGTCTCGGGCACGTGCGGGACCTGCGTCTCCTCGCGCGGCGGGTTGACGTCCTGGGCGACGTCACCGCGGTCGGCGAGGTACTTCTCGGCGTCCAGCGCCGCGGAGCAGCCCATCCCGGCGGCCGTGATGGCCTGCATGTAGCGGTGGTCCACCACGTCGCCGGCGGCGAAGACGCCCGGCACGTTCGTCGCGGTGGTGCGGCCCTGGACGAGGACGAACCCGCTCTCGTCGAGGTCGACCTGCCCCTTGACGAGGTCGGTGCGCGGCTCGTGGCCGATGGCGATGAACAGGCCGGTCGCGTCGACGTCGCGCTCCTCGCCCGTCACCGTGTCGCGCAGCCGCACGCCGGAGACCTTGTCCTCCCCGTGGATCTCCACGACCTCGGAGTTCCACGCGAAGGAGATCTTCGGGTTGTCGTGGGCGCGCTTGGCCATGATCCGGGAGGCGCGCAGCTCGTCGCGGCGGTGGACGATCGTCACCGACTCGGCGAACTTCGTCAGGAAGGTGGCCTCCTCGACGGCGGAGTCGCCGCCGCCGACGACGAGGATGTGCTGGCCGCGGAAGAAGAACCCGTCGCAGGTGGCGCACCAGCTCACGCCGCGGCCGGACAGCTTCTTCTCCTGCGCCAGGCCCAGCTCGCGGTAGGCGGAGCCGAGGGCCAGGACGACGGCGTGGGCGCGGTACGTCTGCCCGGCGCCGGTCACGACCTCCTTGACGTCGCCCTCGAGGCGCACCTCGACGACGTCGTCGGTGACCAGCTCGGCGCCGAAGCGCTCCGCCTGCTGGCGCATGTTGTCCATCAGGTCGGGGCCCAGGATCCCGTCGGGGAAGCCGGGGAAGTTCTCGACCTCGGTGGTGTTCATCAGCGCACCGCCGGCCGTCACCGACCCCTCGAACACCAGCGGCCGCAGGTCGGCGCGGGCTGCGTAGAGGGCGGCGGTGTACCCGGCGGGGCCGGAGCCGACGATGATCACGTTGCGGACGTCGCTCACCGAGGTGGACCTGCTTTCCTTCGCTCGGACGGGGACCGGTCCCTCCGGTCCCGACGTGCTGAACCGATCGTAGGGGGCCGGTGTTCCCCCGCCCGGGGCGCGCGGGCCCGCGCCCCGGTCCGCCCGCGTCAGGAGGCGTCGGAGCTGGTGGGCGTGTCGCCGCCGTCCGGCACGGGCACGTCGACGCGGCTGATCGGCTCGTCGCCGGGCCTGCAGTCGGCGGGCACGACGACGGCCTCCGCCTCCTCGCCGGTGCGGTGCACGACGACCGCGGCGGGGTCGCCGCGGAAGGCGGCGAACGTCACCGACACCACCGACCCGGTCGCCACGCCCAGGTCGCGGGTGCAGGCCAGCACCCGCTCGGCGGCCGGGCGCTGGTCCTCCGCGGACGTGGCCGCGGGCTCCTCGGGGGCGCTCAGCAGCCGCGGACCGGTGGCCGCCGCGGCGCCCTCGTCGGGCGCCGGCTCCGGCTCGCCGGTGACCACGTCGTCCAGGGTCTCCTCCGCCAGGTCGCGCACCACGGCGACGTTGGCGACGTCCTGCCCGGTCTCCAGCACCTTCGTGCTCGCCGGCACCCGCTCGGTCAGGGCGCTCGTGGCCGGCTCGTCGCGCAGCTGGTCGACGGCCACGGCACCGCCCGCGAGGACGGTGACGCCCGCGGCGACGGCCAGGGCCCGCTGCCAGCGGCGCCCGTACCGGCCGCGGCGCCCGCGGGCCGCGCCCAGGGAGGCGACGGTCGCGCCGGCGGGCTCCCGCCCCACCTGCTCCGCCCGCGCGGCGGCCAGCGCGTCCTGCAGGCGGGCGGCCACGTCGTCGGGCAGGGTCAGCGGCCGCGCGCCCTCGGCGCGCAGCAGCTCCCGCACCCGCGCCTGCTCGGCGTCCGGCGCGTCGAAGAGCGCCTCGCCGGCCGGGTCGGCCGGCTCGACCGGCTCGGGGCGGGAGCCGTCGAGGTCGTGGTCCGAGCGGCCTCCGCGCAGGTCCACCCGCTCCTCGTCCTCGCTCACGCTGCACCTCCTGGCTGTCCGGCGGTCCCGCCGTCCGTGGTGGGGCCGGTCCTCCGACGCGCCACCGGGCCCCCGGGTTCCCTCACCCCTCACCACCCGCGTGCTCACGGGCCGTGAGCAGCTCGGCGAGCGCGGTGCGCCCGCGCGAGCAGCGCGACTTCACCGTCCCCACCGCCACCCCGAGGACCTCGGCGGCCTCCGCCACCGGCACGTCGTACATGTCGACCAGGACGAGCGCCGCGCGCTGCGCTTCCGGCAGCCGGGCCAGCGCCCGCGTCACGTCCAGGCGGGCCTCCACCGACGGGGTCGCGTCGGCGACGACGGCCAGCGCGGCGCCCGTGCGGGGCGCGTCGTCCCCGGCGCCGACCTCCTCCTCCAGCGGCCGCGTCGGGCGCACCGCGCGCCGGCGCGCGCGGTCCAGGCACGCGTTGACGACGATGCGGTGCAGCCACGTCGTGACCGCCGAGTCCCCGCGGAAGCGGTCCGCGGCGCGCAGCGCCGAGACGAGGGCGTCCTGGACGGCGTCGGCGGCCTCCTCGCGGTCACCGGTCGTGCGCAGCGCCACCGCCCACAGCCGGTCGGCGTGCCGGCGCACCACCTCCCCGAAGGCGTCCGGGTCCCCGGCCACGTGGGCGGCGACGAGCTCGGCGTCGCTGCGCGGGTCCGCGGGGGTGCCGCCCGCCCCGCCGCCCGGGGCGGGGGTCACGGCGCCGGGGGCGGCGCGTCCCCGGCCGGGGCGACGGGCACCCCGACCACCGCGACGTCGTCGAGGACGAGCCGCGGCTCGCCGTCGGTCGTGGGCAGCTGCGTCACCCACAGCAGCAGCTCGCGGACCCGCACGGGCTCGGCCGGGCGCAGCTCGCGCGGCCCGCCCAGCGCCGTCTCGGCCACCACGGGACCGGCCGGGTCCGGTCCGGCGCGCAGCTGGAGCACGCCGCCGTCGCCGGGGCCGGTCACGGTGACGGCGCTGACGTCGACCTCCGCGCCGAGGTCCAGGACGATCCCCTCGCCGGTCTTCAGGCCGCCGAAGTCGGGGGAGTTGTAGCGCTCGCCGCGCCAGGAGGTCGCCGGGTCGCCGTCCAGCAGCGCCTCGGTGCCCCCGGGTGCCTCCCCGTCGCCCTCGGGGTCGATCGCCGTGGCCGCCGCGACGGGCACGGGACCCGGCTCGGCGGGCGCGGGCGCCGGCTCGGCCGGGGGCTCGGCGGGAGCCGGCGCGGCGTCCTGCGGCTCCTCCGGCGCCGGGGCGGCGCTCGTCGCGGCGGGCGCCGCGTCGCGGGAGGAGCCGACCAGGCCGCTCAGCTGCCACACCGCCAGGACCAGGCCGAGGACGACGAAGGCGCCCACGACCGCGAGGACGAAGCGGGAGTCGTCGCGGTCCGGGCGCGCCACGGGCCGCGGCGAGGCGAACGGCACGGGCGGCTCCGCGGCGGGCAGCGCGTCCCCGCGGCCCAGGCTCTCGCGCACCTCGCGGGCCGCCTGCTCCCCGCGCAGCCGGTGCAGCTGCTCGGCGAAGGCGTCCATCGTCCACGGGGCCAGCTGCAGGGCCAGCTCGGCCGGGTCGCGGGGGCCGTCCTCGTGCGGGCCGAGGGTGACCACGCACAGGGTGTCGAGGTCGTTGGGGACGTGCGGGCGCACCTCCTGCGGGGGGACGGGCCCGTGCTCGGCGGCCGGCGCGGGCGGCAGGCCGTCGTGCGCGGCGACGCCCTCCACGGCCGGCCAGCGCGCGGTCAGCCCCGCGTACGCCAGCGCCACCAGCCCGACGGCGTCGGCGCGGTCGGCCAGCGCCGCCGCGCGCAGCGGCGACACCCGCGGCGGGTCCGGGTCCAGCGCGGCCTCCAGCCCCACGCCGAGGACGCGCACCACGCCGTCGGGGCCCAGGACGAGGGAGTCGGGGGTCAGCCGGGTGTGGTGCAGGCCGCGGCGCCCCGCGGAGTCCAGCGCGGAGGCGGCCTCGCCGACCAGCGCCCGCACCGCGCCCGCCGTCAGCGGGCCCGAGCGCAGCAGCTCGGTCAGGGTGCGGCCGACGACCTCCTCCTCCACGACGAAGACGCGCCCGTCGTCGGTGCCGGCGTCCAGGACGCGCGGCAGGCGGGTGTCGGCCAGGACGGCGGCCCGGCGGGCGGCGTCGAGGAACTCGGGGGCGCGGGGGTCGGCGGCGTCGAGCGTGCGCACGCGGACCCAGCGCTCCAGGGTGGTGTCGCGGGCGCGGTACTCGACGGTCTCGGGGAGCCCGGGGACCTCCCGGTCGATCACGTAGCGGTCCGCCACGCTGCCCCGCGTCCCGCCGTCCAGCTCCGCCCCCTGGTCCGCGCTCCGTGCTCCGATGACCTCGGAGCGTGACGGCACCGCGCCGTCCGCGCCCGGTGCCGCGGCCATGCTATGCGGGCCCGCGCGCCCCGGTCGCCGGACGCGCGCAACGGTCCGGTCACGCCCACAGTGGTGCGCATGACACGAGCGACCAGCACCCCTGCTGCCCGGCCCACCGCGCGGACCGCCGCCCACCGGCGCCGCGGCCCCCTGTCCGGTGCCCTCGCCGGCGCGGTCGCCGGCGCCGCGGGCACCACGGTCCTCAACGCCGTGACGTACGGCGACACGGCGTGGCGCGGCCGCGCCCCCAGCAGCGTGCCCGCCGACGTCGTCGCGGCGGTCGCCGAGCGCTGGGGCACGCCCGTCCCCGGCTCGCGCGCCGAGCGGCAGCACCGCACCGAGGCCTACGGCGCCCTCGGCGGGATCGTCGCCGGGGTCGGCGCCGGCAAGGTCGTCGGGTTCCTGCGCGGCTGCGGCCTGCGGATGCCGCCGGTCCTCGGCGGGGTCGTCACCGGCGCCGTCGCCATGGCCGCCACCGACTGGCCCGCCCACGCCCTCGGCGTCACCGACGTGCGCACCTGGACGCGCGAGGACTGGGTCGCCGACGCCGTCCCGCACCTCGCCTTCGGCCTGGCGACCCACGCCACCCTGCGCGCCCTGGACCCGCCCGCCCCGCGCCCGGCCCGGCGCGCCGAGGGCGGCACCGCCGTCGTGGACCGCCCCGAACCCTCGGGGGCCAGCGTCGTCGCGCGCAGCGCGCTGCTCGGCGTCGCCGCCGGCGCGCGCAGCTCCCTGGGCGTGGCCGGCCCGGCCGTGCTGTCGGCCGCCACGGCCGCCGTGCCCAGCGGGGGCGTCGCCACCGCCCTCGGCACCCTCGCGGTGGGCGGCGAGCTCGTCGCGGACAAGCTGCCGTCGACGCCCAGCCGGCTCAGCGCCTCCGGCCTGCCGGTGCGCCTGGTCACCGGCGCCCTCGGCGGCGGTGTCCTGGGCCGCCGCGAGGGCGCCGGCGTCGTCGCGCCCGCCCTGGCCGGCCTGCTCGGCGCGGTCGTCGGGTCCAACGTGGGCGCCGCCTGGCGCGCGTGGGCCGGGCAGCGGGTGCCGGACTGGCAGGCCGCGCTCGTCGAGGACGCCGTGGCGCTGGGGCTGACCGTCGCCGCGGTGGTGCCCGGCCGCCGGCGCTGACGCCCGCCGCGCCCGGCCCGCCGCCCGCGGTGGCCGGGCCGGGCGCGGGGTCGGCGCCGCGGGGCTCCGGTGAGGGCCCCGGGCGGGAGCGGAGGAGGTCCGGGTGGCGTCGGGGACGGCCGGGCGGATCGGCGACCATCGTGCGGTGAGCACCGAACGACCCCCGACCCCGACCACGCCCGGCGCGGTGGCCGGAGCCGGACCGGACCCCGCCGCGCCGACCGACCCGCCGACCGCGCGCGCCACGACCTCGGCGACCCCGGGGGACGCGGCGGGCGTGGGGGACCCGGGGGACCCGGGGGACGTCGAGTCGGCGGGGTCGCGGGCGCAGCTGGCCCGCTCCAGCGCGCTCATGGCCTCCGGGACGCTCGTCTCGCGCCTGCTGGGGTTCGTGCGCACCTTCGTGCAGCTGCTGGCGCTGGGCGGCACGTTCCAGGTCGGGGCGCAGGTGTTCGACGTCGCCAACAAGCTGCCGAACATCTTCTACATGCTGCTGGCGGGCGGCGTGCTCAACGCCGTCCTCGTCCCGCAGATCGTGCGGGCGCTGCGCCGGCCGGACGGCGGCAAGGAGTTCGTCGACCGCCTCATCACGCTGTCGGTGCTGCTCGTGGGCGCGGCGACGCTGCTGCTGACCCTGGCCGCTCCGCTGGTGGTGCGCCTCTACACCGACGACTGGTCGGCCGAGTGGCTGGGCCTGGCGACCCTCATGGCGTTCTGGTGCCTGCCGCAGGTGTTCTTCTACGGCCTGTACACGGTGCTCGGGCAGGTGCTCAACGCCCGGGGCAGCTTCGGCCCGTACATGTGGGCGCCCGTGCTGAACAACGTCGTCGCCATCGCCGGGCTGGGCGCGTTCATGCTCATCGCCCCCGGTGCCCGCGACCTGCCCGCCGCCGGGTGGACGCCCACGATGATCGCGGTGCTGGCGGGCACCTCGACGCTGGGGATCGTCGCGCAGGCGCTCGTGCTGTTCTGGCCGCTGCACCGCAGCGGCTACCGGTGGCGGCCGCGGCTGGGCTTCCGCGGCGTCGGGTTCCGCACCGCCGGGCGGGTCGCGCTGTGGACGTTCGCGGGCGTGGCCGCCGGCCAGCTCGTCTTCGTCCTCACCAGCCGCACGATGACCAGCGCGGGCGACGAGATCGCCGCCGCCGACGTCAACGCCGCGACCAACGCCTCCTACACCGTCGCCTACCTGCTGTTCATGCTGCCGCACTCCCTGGTGGCGGTCTCGCTCGTGACGGCGCTGTTCACGCGCCTGTCGGACGCGGCCGCGCAGGGGCGCGTGGACGCCGTGCGCCGCGACTTCTCCTACGGCGCGCGCACCGTCGCGGTGGCCGGGGCGCTGGCGACCACGGCGTTCGTGGCGCTGGGCCCGTGGATCGGGGCGGCGATGGTCCGCGAGGGCCGGCCCGTCGGCCACGTCCTCGTCGCGATGGGCCTGGGACTGGTGCCCTTCAGCGTCAACTACCTCGTCGCCCGCGTCTTCTACGCCTACGAGGACGCCCGCACGGCCTTCGTCGTCTCCCTCGTGACGGCCCTGGTGATGGCCGCCGGGAACGTGGTGTGCCTGCTGCTGCTGCCCGCCGAGCTGACCGTGGTGGGCATCGGCGCGGCGATGACGGTGTCCAACGTCGTCGCGCTGACCCTGTCGCTGACGCTGCTGCGCCGGCACCTGCGGCGCCTGGACGGCGGCGGGGTGGGCGCGCGGCTGCTGCTGCGCACCGTCGTGCGGGTGACGGTCATCGGGCTGGTCTCCGGCGGGCTGGTGCGCGCCGGGGTGGAGCTGCTCGCGCCCGTCACCGTCTCGCAGGGCGCCAACATCGCCGTCGTCGTCGTGGCGGGCACCGTGCTGCTGGCGCTGTTCGTCGCGCTGTGCCGGCTCATGCGGGTGCACGAGCTGCGGGACCTGGCCGCGCCGCTGCTGCGCCGGCTACCCCTGCCCGGGCGGCGCTGACGGGGTCCTCGCACCCCCGGTCCCGTCGACCCGGCCGGTCCCGTCGTCCCGGTCGAGGTCGGCGCGCTCACCCCGGTCGAGGTCGGCGTGCTGGACGTCGTCGACGCGGCGCCGGCCCCGGCGCACGGCCCGCACGACGCCCGTGGCCAGCAGCACGCCCGCCACGCCGCCGACGGCGCCCGTCACCCACCCCTCCACGCCCATCCGCACGTTGAGGGTCACCGGCTCCGGCGCCCCGATCGCCGCCCCCGCCGGGGTGCGCAGCTGCGCGTCCACGACGACGGTCCCGTTGGCCAGGGCCCGCACGGGCACCGCCACCCGCAGCTGGGTGCGGGGGGCGACCGTCTGCCGGGCCACCGAGCCGAGCTGCACGCGCGGGGTGCGCGGGCGCAGCACGACGTCCACGGCGACGGGCACGTCCAGGTCGTTGACGACGGTGACCGGCAGCTCGCTGCGGGTGGCGACGAGGTTGCGGACGCTGCCGGCCAGCACGTGCACCGCGGACGTCATGTCGTCCAGCAGCGCGTCGCCGCGGGCGCGGGCGGCGGCCAGCTCCTCCGGGTGCCCGCGCCAGGACACCCCCAGCAGCGCCAGGGTCGCCAGCCGCCGCGCGGTCAGCGCCGCGGACGGCTCGACGAGCGCGGAGGCGAAGTCGTCGACCCGCTCCAGGCGGTCGGCGACGGCGGCCAGGTGCGACAGCGGCAGCCGGCCCCGCTCCGCCTCGTCGGTCAGCCGCGGTGCGGCGCGCGCGCCGTCGGCGGCCGGCTCGGCCAGCAGGCCCGACAGCGGCTCCAGCTGTGCCCACCCCGAGCCGCGGACCGCGCCGAGCAGGGCGTCCACGGCCGCGGGCTCGGGGTCCCAGGAGCGGGGGACGGCGGCCAGCAGGGTCCGCGGGTCGTTGGGCCGCTGCAGGGTGATCGTGGCCAGCTCGGCCAGCAGCCGCTGGGTGCCGGTGGCGTCGCCGGTGCCGGCGGCGGCCAGGGCGTCCGAGAGCGCCTCGTCGGCCAGCAGGCCCTCCAGGACCGCGCCCGTGCTCGTCGCGTAGTCGGTGCGGCCGGTGGGCGTGAACGTCACCGTGTCCGCGGACAGCGGGCTGGAGGCGTCGGACAGGACGACCGCCGAGGCGCCGCCGGCGGCGACGAGGTCGAGGGTGGCGGCGTCGGCGGCCTCGTCGGCGGGCCAGGCGACGCCGGTGAGCACGGTCGCGCCGTCCAGGCCGGTGACCGCGCCCGCGGCGGCGGCCTCGGCCAGCAGCCGGGCGCCGTCGCCGGAGCGGGCCAGGGAGGCGACGTCGGGGTCGCCGTGGGGCAGGGCCAGGACGTCGCGGCCGCCGGCGGCCTCGCGCAGGTCCTCCAGCCACGCGGCGACGACGCCGTCCGGCTCCTCCGCGGGCGGGGCGTCCGGCGGGACGGCGGCGTCCGGGGCGCCGGGCGCCGGGGTGGTCAGGACGGTCGCGGCGGTCAGGAGGGAGGGGTCCAACGCCCACGTCAGGTCCCGGTCGGGGGTGGCGTCCAGGACGCGGCGCAGCCGCCCGCCCTCGGCGACCAGCGCGGGCAGGCCCCGCCCCGCGGCGTCGCCCTCGGCCGCGGGCGGCACGAGGTCGGCGGTGCGGCCGGCGACCAGCGGGACGAGGACGGCCAGCCGGGTCGGCTCGGCCGTGACGGCGGCCGTGACGAAGGTGCGCGCGAGCCCGACGCGCTGGGAGCCGGCGAGCACCTCCACCGCGGCGGCGTGCGCGCCGCGGGCGGTGCCCAGCTGCTCGGCGGGCAGCGACAGCAGGACGTCGGCCTCCTCGCCGGGCGCCAGCACCGCCCCCGCGCCCACGTCGACGGGCTCGGAGGCGGCCACGGCGCCCAGGGACCGGGTCGGCGGGGCGTCGGCCCAGCTGGCCAGCGCCGGACGGGTGATCATCGCGCCGCGCTGGACGACGAGGCGGGCCCGCAGCCCCTCCAGGGGCGCGGTGGCGGTGCTGCGCACGCGGGCCCGCGCGGTGACGACGGCGCGGGCGGGGTCCTGCGCGTCGTAGGCGGCGGGCGTGACCTCCAGCAGCGTCACCTCCACCGGCAGCGCCGCGGACGCCGCCCCGCTGCCGCCCGAGCGGGTGGGGGAGGGGGTGGTCGCGGCGGCGGCCGTCCCGGTGCCCGCGGCGGCCGCGGCGGCCCCGGCGGCGAGACCGGCGGCGAGCACCGCCCGCCGCGGCAGCGCGCGCTGCCCCGGCCCGGGCGCTGCGCTCACGCGAGCTCGCGCAGGCGGGCGCCGGCGACCTCGGCCGCGCGGCGCTCGTTGGGGAAGGCGAGGCGCTCGTCCAGCTCGTCCAGCGGCACCCACGCCACGTCGAGGGCCTCCTGGTCGGGGTCGTTCTCGACGGTCAGGCGCCCGCCGACGGCCCTCAGCAGGAACAGGTGGACGACCTTGTGGATGCGCCGGCCCTCGGCGGAGAACCAGTAGTCGATGCTGCCCAGGCCCTCCACGACGACGCCGCGGATGCCGGTCTCCTCCTCGATCTCGCGCACGGCGGTCTCCTCGAGCGTCTCGGAGCCCTCGGGGTGGCCCTTGGGCAGGCACCACTCGGGGCGGCCGGCGCGGTTGAGGCGGCAGATGACCGCGACGCGGGGCACGCCGTCGCTGGTGTCGACGACGAGCCCACCGGAGGAGGTCTCCTGCACGGTGGGCAGCCGCCTCCGCGGCTCCCGGGCAGGCTTGACCACCACGTCACTGTAGCCAGCGCACCGCCGCGGCTCTGGCAGGCTCGGACCCGTGCTGGACGGACCCGACCCCCGCGACGACCTCCCCGACGAGCCTCGCGACGAGACCCGCGACGAGCCCCGCGACGGGCTGCGCGGCGACCCCTCCGGCGGAGCCCCGGGGGCGGAGGTCCTGGCGCGGGCGGTGGACGACGCGCGCACCCGGGCGGTGGCCGCGCTGGAGCCCGTCATGCCGGTGCTGCTGGACCTGGGCCGCGTGTTCACCGACGCCGGGCACGAGCTGTGGCTGGTCGGCGGCCCCGTGCGCGACGCGTTCCTCGGCCGGCGCTCGGCCGACCTGGACTTCACCACCGACGCGCGCCCGGACCGCACCGCGGCGCTGCTGAAGCGCTGGGGCGACGCGCACTGGGACATCGGCCGCGAGTTCGGCACCATCGGCGCGCGCAAGCGCACCGGCGACCTCGACGTGGTCGTGGAGGTGACCACGTACCGCTCGGAGAGCTACGACCCCGCCTCGCGCAAGCCGGAGGTCTCCTACGGCGACGACCTCACCGGGGACCTGTCGCGCCGCGACTTCACCGTCAACGCGATGGCGCTGCGGCTGCCGTCGCTGGAGCTGGCCGACCCGCACCAGGGGCTGCGGGACCTCGCGGCGGGGCTTCTGCGCACGCCGGGGACGGCGGAGAGCTCCTTCTCCGACGACCCGCTGCGGATGATGCGGGCGGCGCGCTTCGCCGCGCAGCTGGGGGTGCGGGTGGCGCCCGACGTCGTCGCGGCGATGAGCGCGATGGCCGAGCGCATCACCATCGTGTCCGCCGAGCGGGTGCGCACCGAGCTGGAGAAGCTGCTGGTGGGCGCGGACCCGGTGGCGGGGCTGCGGCTGCTGGTGGACACCGGCCTGGCCGACCACGTGCTGCCCGAGCTGCCCGCGCTGAAGCTGGAGATCGACGAGCACCACCGCCACAAGGACGTCTACGAGCACTCCCTGACGGTGCTGCAGCAGGCCGTGGACCGCGAGGACGGCCCGGACGGTGAGGTGCCCGGCCCGGACCTGGTGCTGCGGCTGGCGGCGCTGCTGCACGACGTCGGCAAGCCGCGCACCCGCCGCTTCGAGCCGGGCGGCGGCGTCAGCTTCCACCACCACGAGGTGGTGGGGGCGAAGCTGGTGCGCAAGCGGCTGAAGGCGCTGCGCTTCGACTCCGACACCGTCAAGGCGGTGTCGCGGCTGACGGAGCTGCACCTGCGCTTCCACGGCTACGGCGACGGGGAGTGGACGGACTCGGCGGTGCGCCGCTACGTCACCGACGCCGGGCCGCTGCTGGCGCGGCTGCACAAGCTGACCCGCAGCGACTGCACGACCCGCAACCAGCGCAAGGCGCGGCGGCTGTCCGCGGCCTACGACGACCTGGAGGCGCGGATCGCGCGGCTGCGCGAGCAGGAGGAGCTGGACGCCGTCCGCCCGGACCTGGACGGCACGGCGATCATGGCGCTGCTGGGGATCGGCCCCTCCCGCACGGTGGGGCGGGCGTACCAGCACCTGCTGGAGCTGCGGATGGAGCACGGCCCGCTCGGCCCCGAGCGCGCCCGCGAGGAGCTGCTGGCCTGGTGGGCGCAGCAGCCGGAGTCGCAGCCGTCGGAGCCCGAGCCGCAGCCGCAGCCGTCGGAGCCCCAGCCGTCGGAGCCTGAGCCGCAGCCGGAGTCCCCGGACCCCGCCTGACCCCCCACCCCGGGGGGGGGGGGGGGGGGGGGGGGGGGGGGGGGGGGGGGGGGGGGGGGGGGGGGGGGGGGGGGGGGGGGGGGGGGGGGGGGGGGGGGGGGGGGCGGCG
>NZ_JBJLSH010000049.1:0-26519 GCF_050871905.1 Kineococcus haloalkalitolerans | reverse complement strand
GCCGGGGGGGTGAGGGGCTGGTGCGGGTGGGGGGTGGGGGGGTGGTCGGGGGGCGGGGGGGGGGGGGGCCCCGGGCGGGGAACGGGGGGGGGCCCCTCGCGCGTGCGCGGCGCCCGCGCCGCCGGCGGGGCCGGGGACTACCGTGCCGGTGTGCTGCGCGTGGGGCTGACCGGGGGCATCGGGGCCGGCAAGTCGACCGCCGCCTGGCGCCTGGCCGGGCGGGGGGCCGTCCTCGTGGACGCCGACGTCCTGGCCCGCGAGGTCGTCGCGCCCGGCACCGACGGCCTGTCCGAGGTCCTCGCCGCCTTCGGGCCGGGCGTCCTGACGGCGGCCGGGGAGCTGGACCGTCCCGCCCTCGGCCGCCGGGTGTTCGGCGACGAGGCCGCGCGGCGGACCCTCAACGCGATCGTGCACCCGCGGGTGGCCGCCCGCCGCGCCGAGCTGGCCGCGGCCGCCCCCGTGGACGCCGTCGTCGTCGAGGACGTCCCCCTGCTCGTGGAGACGCACCTCGGCGCCACCTACCACCTCGTCGTCGTCGTCCACGCCGACGTCGAGGAGCGGGTGCGCCGCCTGGTCGCCGAGCGCGGCAGCAGCGAGGCCGACGCCCGTGCCCGCGTCGCCGCCCAGGCCGGCGACGACGAGCGTCGCGCGGCCGCCGACGTCTGGCTGGAGAACCCGCGGCGCACCGGGCCGCCGGGGGCGGGCGACCCGCTGCTGGCGGCCGTCGACGCGCTGTGGGACGAGCGGCTCGTCCCGTTCGAGGCGGCCGTGCGCGCGGGACGCCCGCCCGCCCGGTCCGCCGGCCGCCTCGTCGGCCCGGACCCGGCCTGGCCGCAGCAGGCCGCCCGCCTGGCGGCGCGGGTCGCGCGCGCGGCGGGGACCACCGGGCGCGGCGTGGAGCACGTGGGCGCCACCGCGGTGCCCGGGCTGCCCGCCCAGGACGTCCTGCAGCTCCAGCTGGCCGTGCCGGACGCGGCCGCCGCCGACGCGGTCGCCCCGGCGCTCGCGGCCGCCGGCTGGCCGCGGGCGCCCCGGGGGCCCGCGGACTCGGCGGGGGAGGGCGGGGACGACGCGGGGACCCGCCGGCACGCCTCCGCCGACCCCTGCCGTCCCGCGGACCTGCACGTGCGGGTGCTCGGCTCGCCGGCCTGGCGCCGGGCCCTGCTGGAGCGCGACCACCTGCGCGCCGACGGGGGGGCGCGCGCGGCGTGGTCCGCGGGGCAGCGGGCCGGGGAGCGGGCCGAGGAGTGGGCCGCTGCGCACGGCTGGGTGCCACCGCTGCCCGGTACCCCCTGACGCTCGCGCTCGCCGGGCGCCCGTGTCGGAGGGGCGACCTAGCATGAGCGCATGCGGCCGACGACAGACATCCAGCGGCGCGTGGCGCCCTTCGAGGTGGTCTCCGAGTTCGCCCCCTCCGGGGACCAGCCGGCGGCCATCGCCGAGCTGGCCCGCCGCGTGCGCGCGGGGGAGAAGGACGTCGTCCTCCTGGGTGCCACGGGCACCGGCAAGTCGGCCACCACGGCCTGGCTGATCGAGCAGGTGCAGCGCCCGACCCTCGTCATGGCCCCGAACAAGACGCTCGCCGCCCAGCTGGCCAACGAGTTCCGCGAGCTGCTGCCGAACAACGCCGTCGAGTACTTCGTCTCCTACTACGACTACTACCAGCCCGAGGCGTACGTGCCGCAGTCGGACACGTACATCGAGAAGGACTCCTCGATCAACGACGAGGTCGAGCGCCTGCGGCACTCGGCGACGAACTCGCTGCTGACCCGCCGCGACGTCGTCGTGGTCGCGACCGTCTCCTGCATCTACGGCCTGGGCACGCCGCAGGAGTACGTCGACCGCATGGTGACCCTGAAGAAGGGCGACACCATGGACCGCGACGACCTGCTGCGCCGCTTCGTCGCCGAGCAGTACACCCGCAACGACCTGGCGTTCACGCGCGGCACGTTCCGGGTGCGCGGGGACACCGTGGAGATCATCCCGCAGTACGAGGAGCACGCGATCCGCGTGGAGTTCTTCGGCGACGAGATCGACGCGCTGTACACGCTGAACCCGCTGACGGGGGAGGTGCTGCGCGAGGAGGAGCTCGTCTACGTCTTCCCCGCCTCGCACTACGTCGCCGGCCCCGAGCGCCTGGAGCGGGCCGTGGCCTCGATCGAGGCCGAGCTGGCCGAGCGCCTGGCCGAGCTGGAGCAGCAGGGGAAGCTGCTGGAGGCGCAGCGCCTGCGCATGCGCACCACCTACGACGTGGAGATGCTGCGCCAGGTCGGCACCTGCTCCGGGGTCGAGAACTACTCCCGGCACATGGACGGCCGCGAGCCGGGGTCGGCGTCCAACACGCTGCTGGACTACTTCCCCGACGACTTCCTGCTGGTGGTCGACGAGTCCCACGTCACCGTGCCGCAGATCGGCGCGATGTACGAGGGGGACGCCTCGCGCAAGCGCACCCTCGTCGACTTCGGGTTCCGCCTGCCCAGCGCGATGGACAACCGCCCGCTGCGCTGGGAGGAGTTCCTCGAGCGCACCGGCCAGACGGTGTACCTGTCCGCCACCCCGGGCGAGTACGAGCTCTCCCGCAGCGACGGCGTCGTCGAGCAGATCATCCGCCCGACCGGCCTGGTGGACCCCGAGGTCGTCGTCAAGCCCACCAAGGGCCAGATCGACGACCTGCTGCACGAGGTGCGGGCGCGCGCCGAGCGCGGTGAGCGCGCCCTGGTGACGACGCTGACCAAGAAGATGGCCGAGGACCTCACCGACTACCTGCTGGAGCAGGGCGTGCGGGTGCGCTACCTGCACTCCGAGGTGGACACCCTGCGCAGGGTGGAGCTGCTGCGCGAGCTGCGCCAGGGCGAGTTCGACGTCCTCGTCGGGATCAACCTGCTGCGCGAGGGCCTGGACCTGCCCGAGGTCTCGCTCGTGGCGATCCTCGACGCGGACAAGGAGGGGTTCCTGCGCTCGGCGACCTCGCTCATCCAGACGATCGGGCGCGCCGCCCGCAACGTGTCCGGGCAGGTGCACATGTACGCCGACACCGTCACCCCGTCGATGGCGAAGGCCATCGAGGAGACCAACCGCCGCCGCGCCAAGCAGGTCGCCCACAACCGCGAGCGCGGGGTGGACCCGACACCGCTGCGCAAGCGGATCGGCGACATCACCGACCTCATCGCGCGCGAGGACGCCGACACGGCCGCCCTGCTCGGCGGCGGCGGGCGCACGCAGTCGCGCGGCAAGGCGCCCGTGCCGGGCGGCGGCCGGGGGGCCGCGATCGGGCGCGACGTCGGCCCGGGCCCGCGGGCCGGCTCGCTGGCGCAGGCGGACCTGGCCGACCTCGTCCAGCAGCTGACGGACCAGATGCACTCGGCGGCCGAGGAGCTGCAGTTCGAGCTGGCCGCCCGCCTGCGCGACGAGATCGGCGACCTGAAGAAGGAGCTGCGGGGGATGCGCGCGGCGCAGGGCGCCTGAGGGGCGGGGCGCCCGTCAGCTCGCGCGGCTGGCGGTGCCGTCCCGCCCCGGGGCGGCGTCCTCCTGCGGTGCGGCGTCCGGCGGGCGCAGCAGGGGCACGGGGGAGACGCTGCCCGTGGCGGTCAGGTAGGCCAGCAGCGTCTCGCTGACGTCGCGCAGCTGCTCCTGCTGCTCGCGCGTCAGCTGGTCGAAGACCGTCCGCCGCACGGTCTCCACGTGCGAGGGGGCCGCGGCCTCCAGGGCCGCCATCCCGGCGTCGGTGAGCACGGCGTTGAAGCCGCGGCCGTCGGTGGCGCACGGCTCGCGCCGGATCCAGCCGCGGTCCTCCAGGCGGGAGACGGCGTGCGAGACGCGGCTGCGCGAGGACAGCGAGCTCTCCGCCAGCTCGCTCATGCGCAGCGTGCGCCCGGGGGCCTCGGACAGGCGCACCAGCATCTCGTAGTAGGTGTGCGGCACCCCGGCCTCCTGGTGCAGCTGCCGGTCCACGCGCTCGGTCAGCAGCTGCGTCATCGACAGGAACGCGCGCCAGGTGCGCTGCTCGCCGTCGTCCAGCCAGCGCACCGCGCCGTGCGCGCCCCCCGTCCCGGGGTCCACGTCCGTGATCGAGGGTGTACGCGCCGTCATGACGCCATGGTACGCAGCGCGTTCAACCACCTGCGTCCCCCGACCGGTGGACCCGGGCCCGGCCCGGGGACGGACGTCCCGCTCCCGCACGCGGACGCCCGTGTCGGGGGCGGGACCTAGGGTTGGGGCGTGGCTCCTCGCAACCCCTCCAGCAGTGCGCCGCGGACCGCCGCACCCCAGCCCGCCGCACCCCCCGCCGCCGCCCCGCCCGCCCCCCGGGGCCGGTCCGCCGGCGGCGCCCGGCGCACCTCCGCGGCCGCCTCCGCGCCCGCCCAGGTCCGCCGCGGCGCGCCCGTCGCCTCCGACCGCCTCGTCGTGCGCGGCGCGCGCGAGCACAACCTCAAGGACGTCTCGGTCGACCTGCCGCGCGACAGCCTCGTCGTCTTCACGGGGCTGTCCGGCTCCGGCAAGTCCTCCCTGGCCTTCGACACCGTCTTCGCCGAGGGCCAGCGCCGCTACGTCGAGTCGCTGTCCGCCTACGCCCGCCAGTTCCTCGGGCAGATGGACAAGCCGGACGTGGACTTCATCGAGGGCCTGTCCCCGGCCGTCTCCATCGACCAGAAGTCCACCTCGCGCAACCCGCGCTCGACCGTCGGCACGATCACCGAGGTCTACGACTACCTGCGCCTGCTCTTCGCCCGCGCCGGCCGCCCGCACTGCCCCGTGTGCGGCGAGCCCGTGGGCCGCCAGACGCCCCAGCAGATCGTCGACCAGCTGCTCGAGCTGCCCGCCGGCACCCGCTTCCAGGTCCTCGCGCCCGTCGTGCGCGACCGCAAGGGCGAGTACGCCGAGCTCTTCCGCGAGCTGCAGTCCAAGGGCTTCGCGCGCGCCCGCGTCGACGGCGAGGTCGTCCCGCTGGACGCCCCGCCGACGCTGGAGAAGAAGCTCAAGCACACCATCGAGGTCGTCGTCGACCGCCTCGTCGCCAAGGACGGCGTCAAGCGCCGCCTGACCGACTCCGTCGAGACGGCCCTCGTGCTCTCCGGCGGCCTCGTCGTCGCCGACCTGGTCGGCGTCGAGGGGCCCGAGGGCGAACGCCGCTTCAGCGAGAAGATGGCCTGCCCCAACGAGCACCCCCTCGACATCGACGAGGTCGAGCCGCGCTCGTTCTCCTTCAACTCCCCGTTCGGTGCCTGCCCCGTGTGCACGGGCATCGGCACCCAGCTGGAGGTCGACCCCGAGCTCGTCGTGCCCGACGAGGACCTCTCGCTCGCGCAGGGCGCCGTCGCGCCCTGGGCGTCGGGCTCCTCCGACTACTTCCAGCGCCTGCTGACGGCGCTGGCCGAGGACCTGTCCTTCAGCGTGGACGTGCCGTGGCGGGCGCTGCCCAAGCGCGCCAAGGACGCCGTGCTGCACGGCAAGGACCACGAGGTCCACGTGCGCTACCGCAACCGGTGGGGCCGCGAGCGCTCCTACTCCACGGGCTTCGAGGGCGTCATCCCCTTCGTCAAGCGCCGCCACGAGGAGACCGACTCCGACTGGAGCAAGGAGCGCTACGAGGGCTACATGCGCGAGACGCCCTGCCCGGCGTGCCGGGGCGCGCGCCTCAAGCCGTCCTCGCTGGCCGTGCGGGTGGGGGAGAAGTCGATCTCCGAGGTCTGCGCGCTGCCGATCGACGAGTGCTCGCGGTTCCTGAACGCGCTGGCGCTGTCCCCGCGGGAGAAGCGGATCGCCGCGCAGGTCCTCAAGGAGGTGCAGGCGCGGCTGGGGTTCCTGCTCGACGTCGGCCTGGACTACCTGTCCCTGGACCGCCCCGCGGGCACCCTGTCCGGCGGCGAGGCCCAGCGCATCCGGCTGGCCACCCAGATCGGCTCCGGCCTGGTGGGCGTGCTGTACGTCCTCGACGAGCCGAGCATCGGCCTGCACCAGCGCGACAACCGCCGCCTCATCGACACGCTGACGCGGCTGCGCGACCTCGGCAACACCCTCATCGTCGTCGAGCACGACGAGGACACCGTCCGCGTCGCCGACCACATCGTCGACTTCGGGCCCGGCGCCGGCGAGCACGGCGGCGAGGTCGTGCACTCCGGCGACCTGGCCGGGCTGATGGCCAACCCCCGCTCGCTGACCGGGCAGTACCTGTCCGGCCAGCGCCGCATCGAGGTGCCCGCCCAGCGGCGCCCGGTCGACCCGGCCCGCCAGCTGACGGTGACCGGCGCGCGCGAGCACAACCTCAAGGGCGTCGACGTCTCGTTCCCGCTCGGCTGCCTCGTGGCCGTCACGGGGGTGTCCGGCTCCGGCAAGTCCACCCTGGTCAACGACATCCTCTACACGGTCCTGGCCAACCGGCTCAACGGTGCCCGCCGGGTGCCCGGCCGGCACAAGTCCGTGCAGGGCCTGGAGCACCTCGACAAGGTCGTGCACGTCGACCAGGGGCCCATCGGCCGCACCCCGCGCTCGAACCCGGCCACCTACACGGGCGTGTTCGACCACATCCGCAAGCTGTTCGCCTCCGCGCCGGAGTCGAAGCTGCGCGGGTACCAGCCGGGCCGGTTCTCCTTCAACGTCAAGGGCGGGCGCTGCGAGGCGTGCTCCGGCGACGGCACCCTGAAGATCGAGATGAACTTCCTGCCCGACGTGTACGTGCCCTGCGAGGTGTGCCACGGCGCCCGCTACAACCGCGAGACGCTCGAGGTGCACTTCAAGGGCCGGACCATCGCCGAGGTCCTCGACATGCCGATCGAGGAGGCCGCGGAGTTCTTCGCGGCCGTGCCCGCCATCGCCCGGTACATGACGACGCTGACCGAGGTGGGCCTGGGGTACGTGCGCCTGGGCCAGCCCGCCACGACCCTGTCCGGCGGGGAGGCCCAGCGCGTGAAGCTGGCCACCGAGCTGCAGCGGCGCTCCAACGGGCGCACCGTCTACGTGCTCGACGAGCCCACCACGGGCCTGCACTTCGAGGACATCCGCAAGCTCCTGGGCGTCGTGCAGGGCCTGGTGGACAAGGGCAACAGCGTCCTGGTCATCGAGCACAACCTCGACGTCGTCAAGAGCGCGGACTGGATCGTCGACATGGGCCCCGAGGGCGGCGGCGGTGGCGGCACCGTGGTGGCCTGCGGCACCCCGGAGGAGGTCGCGGCCGTCCCGGCCAGCTACACCGGCCGCTTCCTGGCCGAGGTGCTCGGCACGCAGGCCGCGCCGCGCCGCAAGCGCGCCCGCGCCAGCTGACCCGGACGCGCTCCGGGCCGGCGCCCGGCGGGACGGGACGGATCACGGCGCGTGGTGGGCACCCCACCGCGCCGTGACCCGTCCGCGACGTGACGGTTCGACGCAGCGTCGGGCCCGCGCCACCGTCCGTACGTCCCGCTCCGCCGTTGCGGGAAACGCCCCGTGCGGGCGGGCCGGGCGGTGCCACACTCCCCGACGTCCAGACCGCGGCGTCCCGCGGTGGTCGGAACTCACCGAGGGAGCGTCGCGTGGACGCAGCACGTGCAGAGACCCCCGTCGGCGCCCGCGTCGGCGGCCCGGGCGGCGAGCCCGCGGCGGACCCCGTCGCCCTCCGCGCCGCCCTGCCCCGGCAGCGCTCGGCGCAGGTCGCGCCGTCGGTGGGGGCCGCCGGCCGCGCCGTGCGGTGGCTGCGCACGTCCGGGATCCAGGGCGCCTCGGGCGGGTACCGCTCCTGGTTCGACCGCACCAGCGGGCAGTACCCGTTCGAGTACGCCGAGGTGACGGGGTACCAGGTGACCCTCGCCGCGTGGCTGGCCGCCCGCGGCGACACCGGCTCCCTGGCGGACGCGGACCGGGCCGTGGCCTGGCTCGCCGGAGCCGTGCAGGCCGAACCCGGCGCGTTCCGCTGCCTGGAGGCCGGGCACGCCGTGGGCCGGTTCCGGGCCAAGGCCGACCGCCTCTACACGTTCGACGCCGGGATCATCCTGCAGGGCCTGCTGGCCCACCACCGCGCCACCGGCAGCGACCCGGCCCGGCGCACCGCCATCGCCACGGGGCGGTGGCTGCTGCGACACGTCGCGGCCGACGGCACGCTCGACCCCTGGCCCGCCACCCCCGCCGCCGGGCGCTGGCAGGACGCCCCCGCCGACTGGTCCACCCGCCCGGGCGTCCACCACGCCAAGGTCGGCATCGGTCTGGCCGCCCTCGCCGAGCTCACGGGCGACGACGAGGCGCGGCGCGCCGCCGTCGCGCTCTGCGAGGACGCCCTGCGCCACCAGCTGCCCTCCGGGCGGTTCGTCACGAACCCGGTCGCCGGCTCCACCAACCTGCACCCGCACAGCTACGCCGCCGAGGCGCTGTGGGCCGTGGGCACCGCCACCGGCCGCGGCGACCTGCTGGAGGCCTCGGAGCGGGCGACCCTGTGGGCGCTGGCGGCCGTCGACGCGGACGGCCTGCCGCCGCGGCGCTGGGCCGACGGCGACCACGGCGCCGTCGTGCGCCACCCCCGCGTCGACGCCGTCGCCCAGGTGCTGCGGCTGTCCGCGCTGCACTCCCTGCACACCTCGGCCGCCGCGCGGCGCCTGACCGCCGCCCTGCTGGCCCACCAGGTCGACGACCCCGCCGAGCCGCGCGCCGACGGGGGGTTCGCCTTCGGCGCCTCCACGGCCGGCGAGCCCCTGCCGCACGCCAACGTCTGGGTCACCGCCTTCGCCGCGCAGGCCCTCCTGCTGGCCGCCGACGACCGGCGCGGCGCGCCCGGCCTGGACTGGCGGCACCTTGTCTGAGCCGTCGCCGCGCCCCTCGTCCCGGCCGTCGTCCGGGCGGGCCGGGACGGGCGGGCCCGCGCGCACCGTCCTGCTGCTCATGACGCGCCCGCTGGCGGGCGCGGGCGGTCGCGGGGCCGTCCTGCGCACGGTCGTGGACAGCCTCGTCGCGGCCGGGCACGTCGTGCGCTGCGCCGTCGTCGGCGGCCCCGCCGTCCCCGAGCCCGTGCCCGGCGCGGCGTCGGTGCACCGCCTGCCCGACGTCGCGCTGCTGGACGTCCTGACCGGCCGGCACGCCCGGCGGCGCGGGCTGCGCAGCTGGAACGAGCGGCTGTACTGGTCCCCGGCCGCCGCCGCCGCCGTCCGCCGCCTCGTCGCGGAGCACGCCGTGGACCTCGTCGTCGCCGACGGCGTGCGCCTGGCCGCCCACGCCGAGGACTCCGGCGCCCCGTGGTTCGTCGACCTGGACGACCTGCTCTCCGAGCGCTACGAGCTGTGGCGCACCCGCCGCATGGACCTGCACCAGCTCCTGGGGCACCGCCGGCCCGGCGGCCCCGCCGCGACCGCGCTGCGCGCCGTGCCCGTGCGGCGGCTGCTGCGGACCGAGGCGCGCGCGCTGCGCGAGCGCGAGGTCGACCTCGCCCGCCGCGCGCCGGGCGTCTCGCTCGTCTCCGGCGTGGAGGCGGCCCGCCTGGCCGAGCGCTCCGGCGCCGCCGTCCGCGCCCTGCCGATGGCCGTGTCCACCGCCGTCCACCGCGACTGGCACCCCGGCGGCCTCCCCGCCCCGCTGGACCGCCGCCTCGTCTTCCCCGGCAGCCTGACGGCCTTCGCCAACGAGGAGGCCGTGCGCTGGTGGGCCGAGGAGCTGGAGCCGGCGCTGCGCGCCCACGGTCTGCGCGGGTGGCAGCTGCACGTCTTCGGCGAGGTGCCCGCGCAGGTCGCCGCCCGCGTGCGCGCCCCCTCGGTGGTGCTGCGCGGCGCGATGCCCCGCGAGCGCCTGCACGCCGAGCTCGTGCGGCACGCCCTCCTCCTGGCCCCGCAGCGCGAGGCGCTGGGGCTGACCGTCAAGGTCGTCGAGGCCGCCGCCCTCGGGTTGGTGCCCGTGACCACCCCGCAGGGCGCCTCCGGCCTCGGCGCCGAACCAGGCCGGGACCTGCTCCTCTTCGGCGACGGCGACGACCTCGCGCGCGTCCTCGGCGACGTCGAGCGGTGGGCGCGCGAGGACCCCGCCGCCCTGTCGGCGCTCGCGTCCCGCGCCCGCGCCTGGGCCGCGTCGTCGTTCTCGCCCGCGGTGCTGACCGGCCGCTGGGCCCGCGTCGTCGAGGACCTCGTGCCGGGGGCACCCGCGTCCCCCGCGAGCGCCCCCGCCGGCGCCGTCGTCCCCGCCGCCCGCCGCACCCCCCACCCGACCCGAGGAGGTACCCGGTGAGCGCACCCGCCGCCGAGGACGCCCGCGAGAGCACCCGGCCCGGCGACGGCGGCGACCCCGTCGTCGTCGTGGGCGCCGGCCCGGCCGGGCTTGCCGCCGCCGAGCACCTGCTCGACGCGGGCCTGGACGTCGTCGTGCTGGAGGCCGCCGACCAGGTGGGCGGCCTCTCGCGCTCCCGGACCCTGTGGGGGCAGCGCTACGACCTGGGCCCGCACAGCTTCTGGTCCACCTCGCACCCCGACTCCGTCGCCCGGTGGCTGGACCTGACGGGCGGACGCGTCGAGCGCACCGCCGTGCGCCGCGCCGGCGTCTGGCGCGGGCAGGTGGTCGGCTTCCCGCCCGGCCCGCGCGACGTCCTGCGCGTGGCGGGGCCGGTGGGCGCGGCGCGGCTGGCCGCCTCCCGCGCCGCCGCGCGCGCCGGCGCCCGTCCGGGTCCCGCGGGAGACGGCCCGCGCACCGCCGAGGACGCGCTGGTGGCCCACCACGGCCGCGCGCTCGTCGAGGAGCTGTTCGCCCCGTACACGCGCAAGTACCTGGGCCTGTCCCCGGCCGAGCTGTCCCCCTCCTTCGCCGCCCGGCTGCTCGGCAGCCGCACCGGCTGGACCGGCCCCGTGGAGCTGCTCACCCCCGTGGACGGCACGGGCAGCGTCTGGGAGGAGCTGGCCCGCCGCCTCGAGCGGCGCGGCGGGCGGGTGCGCCTGGGCGCCGCCGTCACCGGGCTGGACACCGCGCCCGGCCCGGACGGCACCGGCCGCGTCACCGCGGTCCGCCTGGCCCGCCCCGGGCACCCGGACGGCGAGGAGGTGCTGCGCTGCCGCGCGGTGGTGAGCACCCTGCCGCCCGGCCCGCTGCTGCGCTGGCTGCCCGACGCGGCGGACCCGGCCCCCGCCGCTCCTGCCGCCACCCCCGCCGCGCCCGCGCTGCGCAGCCGCGACACGCTGCTGGTCCACCTGCTCGTGGAGGGCCGGGTGGGGCAGGACGCCCACTACGTGACCGCCTACGACCCCTCGGTGCGCACCGGGCGCCTGACCAACACGCGGGTGTGGCGCCCGGGGACCTTCCGCGGCGCCGGGCGCACCGTCCTGTGCGCGGAGCTCTGGAGCTCCGGCGACGACGACCTCGCCGCCGCCGGTGACGGGGACCTCGTCGCCCTCGCCACCTCGGAGCTGCACCGCTTCGGGGTGCGCCCGCAGGTGCGCGTCGTCGAGGCCGACGTGCTGCGCCTGCCGCGCAGCGTCCCCGTGCCGGCGCTCGGGCTGGAGGACGCGCGCGCGGCGCTGGACGCCCGCCTGGACCGCTGGGTCAACCTCGCCCGGGTCGGTCGGCACGGCACCCACACGTGGGACGGGCAGGAGGACTCCCTGCTCGTCGGGCGCAGCATCGGCCGCCACGTCCTCGACCTGCCCGCCTGAGCGGGTCCGGCCCCGCGGCGCCATCCGGCGCCGCGGGGCCCCGCGCTCAGGCGAGCGCGGTGACCAGCTTGACGACGGACTCGACCACGACCCGGCTGGCCGAGCCGTCGCCGTAGGGGGAGGGGACGTCGTGCAGGGCCGCCGGGTCCTCCGCCAGCGCCTCCCGCACCGCCCGCCCCAGCCGCACCCCGCCGGGGACCAGGGACGCGAAGGTGCCGAGCACCTCGGGCCGCTCGGTGGAGCGGCGCACGACGACCAGCCGCTTCTTCAGGACGCTGACCTCCTCCTGCACGCCGCCGGAGTCGGAGACGACCAGCCGGGCCAGCGCCTGCAGCGCCAGGAACCGCGCGGGCGGGACGGGGGCCAGGGCCCGCACAGAGCCCAGCAGCCCTTCCAGGCCGTGCTCGCGCAGGCTGCGCAGCGTGCGCGGGTGCGCGGGGAAGACGACGGGCAGGTCCACGGTGGCCAGCTCGGCGAACACCCGGCGCAGCACGTCGGGGTTGTCGGCGTTCTCCGGCCGGTGCAGCGTCAGCAGGAGGAACTCCTCCGGCAGGTCCAGCTCGCGGGCCGTGCGGGCGCGCTCGGCGGCGTCCGGCAGCAGGTGGTGCACGCTCTCCACCACGGTGTTCCCGGTGAGCAGGATCCGCTCGTCCGGCACGCCCTCGGCGCGCAGGTTGGCCACCGCGGTCGCGGTGGGCGCGCAGCACAGGTCGGCGAGGTGGTCGACGAGGACGCGGTGGTGCTCCTCGGGCATGCGCCGGTCGTGGCTGCGCAGCCCCGCCTCCACGTGCACCAGCGGCACCCCGGCGGTGTTGGCGGCCAGCGCGCCGGCCAGCGCGGCCGTCGTGTCGCCCTGCACGAGCACGCAGGAGGGCCGGCGCTCGCCGAACAGCGCGTCCAGCGCGGAGACCGCGGCGCCCAGCTGCTGCCCGCGCGAGCCGCCGCCGATGCCCAGGGGCAGCGGCTCGGTGCCCAGGCCCAGCTCCGCCGTGACGTCGGCCCACAGCTCCGGGTCCCAGTGCTGACCGGTGTGCACGACGAGGCCGGCCGCGCCCAGGCGGCGGACCACCTCGGCCAGCTTGATGGCCTCCGGGCGGGTGCCCAGCACGACGGCCACCGGCCCGGGCGCGCCCGGGCCGGCGGGGAAGCCCAGGGGCCGGCGCAGCGCGGGCGGGACACCCTGCGCGGGCACGCCCGGCGCGGCCGCCGGGGGGCTGTCGGGCGCGGTCACGGGGGTGCTCACGCCCGGACGCTAGGACCCGCCGCGCGACCGCCGCAGGGGTTTCCGGCGTCAGCGCCACCGGTGTCACCCGGACGCTGACGCGTTGTCGCGCAGCGTGATCGGTGAGGCACCGCGGGGGACGAGCGCGGCCTGTCGGGGGCGCGACCTACCCTGACGACGTGCCCGACCCCGCCACCTACCGCCCGAAGCCGGGGGAGATCCCCGTCGAGCCGGGCGTCTACCGCTTCCGCGACCCCGGCGGTCGGGTCATCTACGTCGGCAAGGCCAAGAGCCTGCGCGCGCGGCTGTCGAACTACTTCCAGGACCTGTCGGCGCTGCACCCGCGCACGATGGCCATGGTGACCACGGCCGCGAGCGTGGAGTGGACGGTCGTGGCCAACGAGGTCGAGGCCCTGCAGCTGGAGTACTCCTGGATCAAGGAGTTCGACCCGCGGTTCAACGTCAAGTACCGCGACGACAAGTCCTACCCGTACCTGGCGGTGACCATGGGCGAGGAGGTGCCGCGCGTGCAGGTCCTGCGCGGCGCCAAGCGCAGGGGGACCCGGTACTTCGGTCCCTACACCCACGCCTGGGCGATCCGCGAGACCGTCGACCTGCTGCTGCGGGTGTTCCCCGTGCGCACGTGCTCGGCCGGGGTCTACAAGCGCGCGGCGCAGGTGGGCCGCCCGTGCCTGCTCGGCTACATCGACAAGTGCTCCGCGCCCTGCGTGGGCAGGGTGTCGCCCGAGGAGCACCGCGAGCTGGCGCAGGACTTCTGCGACTTCATGGCCGGGCAGACGCAGCGGTTCGTGCGGCGCACCGAGCAGGAGATGCGCGCGGCGGCCGCCGACCTGGACTTCGAGCGCGCGGCCCGCCTGCGCGACGACCTCGGGGCGCTGCAGCGGGCGCTGGAGAAGTCGGCCGTCGTGCTGCCCGACGCCACCGACGCCGACGTCTTCGCCATCGCCGACGACGAGCTCGAGGCCGCGGTGCAGGTCTTCCACGTGCGCGGCGGGCGGGTGCGCGGCCAGCGCGGCTGGGTCGTGGAGAAGGTCGAGGACGTCGGCGCGCCCGAGCTCGTCGAGCAGCTGCTGCTGCAGGTGTACGGCGGTGAGAGCGGCGAGGGCGTCCCGCGCGAGGTCCTCGTCCCGAGCCTGCCGGCCACCGTCGAGGGCGACGTGGAGGACTGGCTGAGCGAGCTGCGAGGCTCGCGCGTGGACCTGCGGGTGCCCCAGCGCGGGGACAAGCGGGCGCTGATGGAGACCGTGCAGCGCAACGCGGTGCAGGCGCTCGCCCTGCACAAGACGCGCCGCGCCGGTGACCTGACCACGCGCAGCCGTGCGCTGCAGGAGGTGCAGGAGGCCCTCGGGCTGGAGGACGCCCCGCTGCGCATCGAGTGCTTCGACGTCTCCCACACCCAGGAGACCAACGTCGTCGCCTCGATGGTCGTGTTCGAGGACGGTCTGCCCAAGAAGGCGGACTACCGCCGCTT
Organism: Kineococcus haloalkalitolerans; assembly: GCF_050871905.1. Lineage (NCBI taxonomy): Bacteria > Bacillati > Actinomycetota > Actinomycetes > Kineosporiales > Kineosporiaceae > Kineococcus > Kineococcus haloalkalitolerans. Next base: position 12,223 of record NZ_JBJLSH010000049.1, on the reverse strand, counting down.
CAGCGTGCGCGGCGACGAGGGCGGCGTGGACGACACCCGCGCGATGCGCGAGGTCCTGCTGCGCCGCTTCCGCCGCCAGCGCGCCGACGCCGCCGGCGAGCCCGGCGCGGCGGACGGGACGGACGGCGCGGTGGTGCTCGCCGACGGCGGCCCCTCCGCCGGCGCGACCGCGGCGCGGGACGTGCCGGCGGGCATCGACCCGGACACGGGTCGGCCCCGGCGCTTCGCCTACACCCCCAACCTCGTCGTCGTCGACGGCGGCCGCCCGCAGGTGGAGGCGGCGGCCCGCGCGCTGGCCGACGCCGGCGTCGTCGACGTGGCCCTGTGCGGGCTCGCCAAGCGGCTGGAGGAGGTCTGGCTGCCGGGGGAGGAGCACCCGGTGGTGCTGCCGCGCACCAGCGAGGGCCTGTACCTGCTGCAGCGGGTGCGCGACGAGGCCCACCGCTTCGCCATCGCCTACCACCGCGGCAAGCGCAGCCGCGCGATGACCGCCAGCGCCCTGGACGGGGTGCCGGGCCTGGGGCAGACCCGCCGCACGGCGCTGCTCAAGCACTTCGGTTCGGTCAAGAAGCTGCGCGCCGCCTCGGAGGAGGAGGTGGCCGCCGTGCCCGGCGTCGGCCCGCGCACGGCCCGCGCCGTCGTGGCCGCCCTCGCCGGCGCGGGCGCGGCCGGGGCGGGTGCTGACGGCACCCCGGCGGACGAGGCGGCCGACGCGCTGCCCGCCTTCGACGCGGCGACGGGCGAGCTCCTGGACTGAACCCGGCGTCCTGCCGCAGCGTCAGTGCGCGGACGCGGACCGTGGCGGTCTCGTCGCGAGCGACACGCCCGGGCTGGCAGGATGAGGATCGTGGACGCGCAGCCTGCCCCCGAGGGCCACGAGGGTGACCAGGAGGAGGAGCGGGCGGCGCAGCCGCCCGTCCAGGGGGTGGCCGCGGGGGCCCCGGTCTCCGCGGAGGCCGGCGCGGCGCCCGAGGGGGCCACCACCGACGCCGGTGCCGACCGCCCGCGCCGCTCGGAGCTGCTCATCGTCACCGGCATGTCCGGGGCCGGGCGCTCCACGACCGGCAAGGCCCTGGAGGACCTCGGCTGGTACGTCGTGGACAACCTGCCGCCGCAGATGCTGGAGCCGCTGGCCGAGCTGACGGCCCGCGCCGGGCTGTCGATCCCGCGGATCGCCGTCGTCGTCGACGTGCGCGGGCGCACCTTCTTCCGGGAGCTGACCGGCGCCCTGGCCGCGCTCGACACGCGCTTCGTGTCCCCGCGCGTGCTGTTCCTCGACGCCACCGACGAGGTGCTCGTGCGCCGCTTCGAGTCGGTGCGCCGCCCGCACCCCCTGCAGGGCGAGGGCCGCATCGTCGACGGCATCGCCCGCGAGCGCGAGCTCACCGGCGACCTGCGCTCGCGCGCCGACGTGGTCGTGGACTCCTCCAGCTTCAACGTGCACCAGCTCGGCGCCCTCGTCGCCAGCCTGTTCGAGGGCGAGCGCGCCGAGGACCTGCGGGTGACCGTCCTCAGCTTCGGCTTCAAGTACGGCACCCCCGCCGACGCCGAGCACGTGGCCGACGTGCGCTTCCTGCCCAACCCCCACTGGGAACCGGACCTGCGCCCGCTGACCGGCCAGGACCGGCCGGTGTCGGAGTACGTCCTGGCCGCCGAGGGCGCCGGGCGCTTCCTCGACCGCTACGCCGAGGCCCTCGAGCCGGTCCTGACCGGCTACCGGCGCGAGAACAAGCGCTACGCCACGGTCGCCTTCGGCTGCACCGGCGGCAAGCACCGGTCGGTGGCGATGGCCGAGGAGCTCGGGGCGCGCCTGCGCCGGGCCGGTGTGCCGGTGCGCGTCCTGCACCGCGACCTCGGGCGGGAGTGAGCCGCCCTGCCCCCCACCGACCCCCCGCCCCGCGCGCCCGGGCCGCCCGTCCCGCCCGCCCCGCCGGCGCCGGTCCCCGCGGTGACCGCACCCGTCCCGCTGGGCGCCTCCGACGCGCCCGCCGTGGTCGCCCTCGGCGGCGGCCACGGCCTGTCGGCGTCCCTGTCGGCGCTGCGGCACCTGACCGATCGGCTGACCGCGGTCGTGACGGTCGCCGACGACGGCGGCTCCTCCGGCCGGCTGCGCCGCGAGCTGGGCTGCCTGCCGCCGGGCGACCTGCGGATGGCCCTGTCGGCCCTGTGCGACGACTCCGAGTGGGGCCGCACCTGGCGCGACGTGCTGCAGCACCGCTTCGCCAGCACCGGCGGGCTGGACCAGCACGCCACCGGCAACCTGCTCATCGCCACCCTGTGGCGGCTGCTGGGCGACGAGGTCGCCGGCCTGGACTGGGTGGGCCGGCTGCTGGGCGCGCGCGGTCGGGTGCTGCCGATGGCGGCGGTGCCGCTGGACATCGAGGCCGACGTCGTCGGCCTCGTGCCGGGGGAGGGGGACACGCCGACGCCCGTGCGCGGGCAGGTGGCCGTGGCCTCCACGACCGGGCGGGTCGCCGCCGTGCGGCTCGTGCCCGCCGACCCGCCGGTGCGCCCGGAGGTGCTGGCGGCGATCTCCGCGGCCGACTGGGTCGTGCTCGGACCGGGGTCCTGGTTCACCAGCGTGCTGCCGCACCTGATGGTGCCCGCCCTGGCCGACGCCCTCGTGCGCACCCCGGCCCGCGTCTGCCTGACGCTGAACCTGGCCGGGCAGCCGGGGGAGACCGACGGGTTCAGCGCCGAGGAGCACCTGGAGGTGCTCGCCGCCCACGCCCCCGGCCTGCGGGTCGACGCGGTGGTGGCCGATCCGGTCGCGGTGGCCGACCCGCAGGCGCTGGCGGCCGCGGCGGCCTCGCTGGGCGCGTCGCTGCTGCTGCGGCAGGTCTCGGTGGGCGACGGCAGTCCCCGCCACGACGCCCTGCGGCTGGCCGCCGCCTACCGCGACGTGTTCGCCGGCGCGTGGGGGGACCTGTCGTGAACGACGAGCTGGGCGGCGGGGCGGCGCGGGCGGTGGGACGGGTGGGACCGTGGGCACCGGTGGGACGGACGGGACGATCGACGGACGGCGGGGTGCCGGGCACGGCGCGCACCGCCCGGGGAGGAGCGCAGATGGCGATGACCGCGGCGGTCAAGGACGAGCTCAGCCGCCTGCCCGTGGGCACCACGGCGGCCCGCAAGGCCGAGGTGGCGGTGATGCTGCGCTTCGCGGGCAGCCTGCACATCGTCTCCGGGCGCATCGTCATCGAGGCCGAGCTGGACTCCGCGTCCATCGCCCGCCGGCTGCGGCGCGACATCGCCGACGTCTTCGGCCAGTCCGGGGACCTGCTGGTGATGCAGGCCGGCGGGCTGCGCAAGAGCACCCACTACGTGCTGCGGGTGGTCAAGGACGGGGAGGCGCTGGCCCGCCAGACGGGCCTGCTGGACACCCGTGGCCGCCCCGTCCGGGGTCTGCCGCCGCACATCGTCTCCTCCTCCACGCAGATCGCCGAGGCGGCTTGGCGGGCCGCCTTCCTGGCCCGCGGCTCGCTCACCGAGCCGGGCCGCTCGGCCGCGCTGGAGGTCACCTGCCCCGGGCAGGAGGCGGCCCTGGCCCTCGTCGGCGCCGCCCGGCGCCTGGAGCTGCCCGTCAAGCCCCGCGAGGTGCGCGGGATCCACCGGGTGGTGCTGCGCGACGGCGACGCCATCAGCGCGCTGCTGACCCGGCTGGGCGCCCACGACGCGATGATGACGTGGGAGGAGCGCCGGATGCGGCGCGAGGTGCGCGCCACCGCCAACCGCCTGGCCAACTTCGACGACGCCAACCTGCGCCGCTCCGCGCGCGCCGCGGTGGCCGCGGGCGCCCGCGTCGAGCGGGCCCTGGAGCTGCTGGGCGACGACGTGCCCGACCACCTGCTGCAGGCGGGCCGGCTGCGCCTGGAGCACAAGCAGGCCAGCCTGGAGGAGCTGGGGCAGCTGGCCGTGCCGCCCATGACGAAGGACGCCATCGCCGGGCGCATCCGCCGCCTGCTGGGCATGGCCGACAAGAAGGCCGCCGAGCTCGGCGTGCCCGGCACCGACTCCGGCCTGACCCCCGACATGCTGGACGCCTGAGCCCTCGGGGCCGCTCCCGGGCGCCCCCGGGTGCGCCCGGACGTGACGCAGGCCATAGGGTCGGGGCGACGCCGTGACGGTGCGGCGGGGTACGGCACCCCCGTCCGGCGCGCGCCGGCGGGGACCGGCACCGGACCAGTACCGCAAGCAGACGCAGCGGCACCCGCAACGCGCCGGGTCCCGCGAGGAGGAGAGCGCATGACCACTCGGGTCGGCATCAACGGCTTCGGCCGCATCGGACGCAACTTCTTCCGCGCCGTGATGGCCTCGGGGGCGGACGTCGAGATCGTCGCCGTGAACGACCTCACCGACGCCAAGGCCCTGGCGCACCTGCTCAAGCACGACTCGGTCCTGGGCAAGCTGTCCGAGGACGTGCGCCCGGAGGACGACGCCATCGTCGTCGGCTCGCGCACCATCAAGGTGCTGGCCGAGCGCGACCCGGCGAACCTGCCGTGGGGCGAGCTGGGCGTCGACGTGGTCGTCGAGTCCACCGGCTTCTTCACCGACGGCGCGAAGGCCAAGGCCCACCTGGACGCCGGCGCCAAGAAGGTCGTCATCTCCGCCCCGGCGAGCAACGACGACGTCACCGTCGTCATGGGCGTCAACGACTCCGAGTACGACGGCGCGAAGCACTCGATCATCTCCAACGCCTCGTGCACCACGAACTGCCTGGCGCCGCTGGCGAAGGTCCTCGACGACGCCTTCGGCATCGAGCGCGGCCTCATGACGACCGTGCACGCCTACACGGCCGACCAGAACCTGCAGGACGGCCCGCACAAGGACCTGCGCCGCGCCCGCGCCGCCGCGCTGAACATCGTGCCGACCTCCACCGGTGCGGCCAAGGCCATCGGCCTGGTGCTGCCGGCCCTCAAGGGCAAGCTCGACGGCTACGCGCTGCGCGTGCCCGTGCCCACCGGCTCGGCCACCGACCTGACCGTCACCCTGTCGCGCGAGGTCACCGCCGAGGAGGTCGACGCGGCGTACAAGGCGGCCGCCGAGGGCCCGCTCATGGGCTACCTGACCTACTCGGACGAGCCGCTGGTCTCCAGCGACATCGTCACCGACCCGGCCTCGTGCATCTACGACTCGGGCCTGACCAAGGTGAACGGCGACCAGGTCAAGGTCGTCGGCTGGTACGACAACGAGTGGGGCTACTCCAACCGCCTCGTCGACCTCGTGGCGCTGGTCGGCTCCTCGCTCTGACCCACCCCCGCCCGGGGACGGCCGCGCCCGCCGGGGCCGGTGCCACGCGCACCGGCCCCGGCGCTCGCGCGTCCGCCCCGCCCACCGACCGCGGAGGAACCGTGCTCACCATCGACGACCTCGAAGCGCGCCTGGACGGGCTGGCCGGCCGCCGCGTCCTCGTCCGCAGCGACCTCAACGTGCCGCTGGACCACTCCGGCGAGGCACCCCGCATCACCGACGACGGGCGCGTGCGGGCCTCGGTGCCCACGCTGCGCCGCCTCCTGGACGCCGGCGCCCGCGTCGTCGTCGTGGCCCACCTGGGCCGGCCGAAGGGGGCGCCGGAGGCGAAGTACTCCCTGGCCCCCGTGCACGCCCGGCTGGCCGAGCTGCTGGACGGCGTCGACGTGTCCTTCTGCGCCGAGACCGTCGGCCCGCGCGCCGCGGAGGCCGTCGAGGGCCTGGCCGACGGCTCGCTGCTGCTGCTGGAGAACCTGCGCTTCAACGCGGGGGAGACGTCGAAGGACGACGGCGAGCGCGGCGCGTTCGCCGACGAGCTGGCCCGCCTGGCCGACGCGTACGTCTCCGACGGGTTCGGCGCGGTGCACCGCAAGCACGCCAGCGTCTACGACGTGGCCCGCCGCCTGCCGCACGCCGCGGGGGGTCTGGTCGCCTCCGAGGTGGAGGTCCTGCGCCGGCTGACCAGCGAGCCGGAGCGCCCCTACGCCGTCGTCCTGGGCGGCTCGAAGGTCTCCGACAAGCTCGGCGTCATCGACAACCTCCTCGGCTCGCTGCTGACCTCCGGCGACCGGCTGCTCGTCGGCGGCGGCATGGTCTTCACCTTCCTCAAGGCGGCCGGCCACGAGGTGGGGCGCTCGCTGCTGGAGGCCGACCAGCTGGACACGGTGACCCGCTACGTCGAGACCGCCCGCGCCAAGGGCGTCGAGGTGGTCCTGCCCACCGACGTGGTGGCCGCGGCGGAGTTCTCCGCCGACGCCGAGCACGGGGTGGTCCCCGTGGACGCCATCCCCGCCGACCGCCTCGGCCTGGACATCGGCCCGGAGTCGTCGGCGACCTTCGCCCGGCACCTGGCCGACGCCCGCACCGTCTTCTGGAACGGCCCGATGGGCGTGTTCGAGATGGAGCCGTACTCGCACGGCACGCGCGCGGTGGCGCAGGCGCTGGCCGGCTCGGCGGCGTTCAGCGTCGTCGGCGGCGGCGACTCGGCCGCGGCCGTGCGCACGCTCGGCTTCCCCGACGAGGCCTTCGGGCACATCTCCACCGGCGGCGGCGCGAGCCTGGAGTTCCTGGAGGGCAAGCACCTGCCCGGCCTGGACGTCCTGGAGGAGTGAGCCTCCTCCCGCCGGCCAGCCCCGGTACCCGACCCGTGACCGCCCCGACCGCCTGGAGCCGCTCGTGAGCACCCGCACCCCGCTGATCGCCGGGAACTGGAAGATGGTCCTGGACCACCAGCAGGGCACCCTGCTGGTGCAGAAGCTGGACTGGACGCTGAAGGACGCCAAGCACGACCACGCGGCCGTCGAGGTCGCCGTGCTGCCGCCCTTCACCAGCCTGCGCACCGTGCAGACGCTCATCGAGGGCGACAAGCTGCCCATCGCGCTGGGCGCGCAGGACGTCTCCGCGCACGAGTCCGGCGCCCACACCGGCGAGGTGTCCGCGGCCATGCTCACCAAGCTGGGCGTGCGCTACGTGGCGGTCGGGCACTCCGAGCGCCGCCAGGACCACGGCGAGGACGACGCCCTGGTGCGCGCCAAGACCGCCAAGGCGCTCGAGCACGGGCTCGTGCCGATCGTGTGCGTGGGCGAGCCGCTGGAGGTCCGCCGGGCCGGCGAGCACGTCGGGCACACCGTCGGGCAGGTGACCGCGGCGCTGGAGGGCCTGCAGGCCGCGCAGGTGGCCGGGCTGGTCCTGGCGTACGAGCCGGTGTGGGCCATCGGCACCGGTGAGGTCGCCACCCCCGAGGACGCGCAGGAGGTCTGCGAGGCGCTGCGCGCCGCGGTCGCCGGGCAGTTCGACGCCGAGACCGCCGCGGCGGTGCGGGTCCTGTACGGCGGCAGCGTCAAGCCCGCCAACATCGCCTCGATCATGGCCCAGCCGGACGTGGACGGCGCCCTGGTCGGGGGCGCGAGCACCGACGCGGGGGACTTCGCCGCGATCGTGCGCTACCGCGAGCACCCCTCCTGACACCCGCCGTGAACGGGTCCGACGAGCGGCGGACGCCCCGGTCCGCCCTTCGGGTGACGTACCCTGGGGACGCCCTGACAGCGCCGCGCCCGACCGGGCGCGGCCGGAGACGAGAAGGATCCGCGTGACCGCTCTGCGCATCGTGCTCCAGGTGGTGCTCGCCCTGACGAGCCTCTTCCTGGTCCTGCTGATCCTCCTCCACAAGGGCAAGGGCGGCGGCCTGTCGGACATGTTCGGCGGCGGCGTGACCACGTCCCTGTCGGGGTCGAGCATGGCGGAGCGCAACCTCAACAGGTTCACCGTCGTCATGGCCCTGACGTGGGCCGCGTCCATCGTGCTGCTCGGCCTGGTCGAGCGCTTCACCAACGAGTTCTGAGACCAGGACAGGCAGGGAGGACCTCCTCGTGGCAGGTGGCAACGCCATCCGCGGCAGCCGTGTCGGCGCGGGCCCCATGGGCGAGGCGGAGCGGGGTGACACCGCTCCCCGCGTCCGCATCTCCTACTGGTGCGCGAACGGGCACGAGACGCGCCCCAGCTTCGCGGAGGAGTCGGGGGTCGAGCCGCCCGAGACGTGGGACTGCCCGCGCTGCGGCTTCCCCGCCGGCACCGACCGCGCCAACCCGCCGGCCCCGCCGCGCAACGAGCCGTACAAGACGCACCTGGCGTACGTGAAGGAGCGGCGCAGCGACGCCGACGGCGAGGCCATCCTCAACGAGGCCCTGGCCGGTCTGCGCGCCCGCGGTCTCATCCGCTGAGCACGTCGGGCCGCCCAGAGGTCCGCTGACGACGAGAGCCCCCTCCCGGTGCACCGGGAGGGGGCTCTCGTCGTGGTGGCGGACCGCTCGCGCGGCCAGCTCAGAGGTCAGCGGCGGCCGCCCGGTCCACCAGCCAGAGCGTGGTGTCGGTGCCGCGCACCCCGGCGGCCGGGGTGGCGGCCACGTCGTCGCCGCCGACGCCGCGGGCCACCGCGGGTGCCTTCTCGGCACCCGCGGCCACCACCCACACCTGCCGGGCCCGGGCGAGGGCGCCGAAGGTGAAGGACACGCGCAGCGGCGGCGGCTTGGGGGACTCGCGGACCCCGACGACGCTGGACTCGTCCCGGCCCAGACCGGGGTGGTGCGGGAAGAGCGAGGCCACGTGCCCGTCGGGCCCCATCCCCAGCAGCAGGACGTCGAAGGCGGGGACCTCCGCCCCGCCGGCGTGCGCGGCCAGCTCGGCGGCGTAGCGGGCGGCGGCGGCGTCCAGGTCGTCCTCGTCCGGCCCGTCCGCGGCCGGCGGCAGGTGCACGTGGTCGGCCTCGAGCGGCAGGTGCCTCAGCAGCGCGTCCTGCGCCTGGGTGGCGTTGCGCTCGGGGTCCCCGGCGGGCAGGAACCGCTCGTCGCTCCACCACAGGTGCACCCGCGACCAGTCGACGGCGTCGCGGGCGGGGGAGGAGGCCACCGCCGCGAGCGTCTTGACGCCGACCGTGCCACCGGTCAGGGACACGTGCGCCGTGCCCCGGCGCGCCTGGGCGTCGGCGACCGCGGCCAGCAGGCGCCCCGCCGTCGCGTGCGCGAGCACGTCGGCGTCGGGGTGCACGACGACCAGCCGGTCGCCGCTCACGCCCGCGTCCCCGTCGAGCGCTTGGCGGTGCTGCGCTTGGCGGTGCCGCGCTTCGCCGCGGTGCCGCCGGTGGCGTCGGAGCTCTTCGTCGCGCCGGCACCGGTCGTCGCGGTGCTCTTCGCGGCGGTCTTCCTCGCCGCGGTGCTCTTCGCGGCGGTCTTCGTGGTGGCGGTGCGCTTGGCCGCCGCCTTCTTCGCCGGCGCGGGCGCCTGCTCGGTCTCCTCCGCCGCGGGCACGGCCGAGCTGCGCGAGCGCTGCGTCGCCCCCTCCGGACGGGCCCGCTTCATGGCCCGCGACGTGCGGGCGGCCTGGGCCTCGGCGTCCGCCTGCCCGCGGGCGGCGTCGGCCGGCGGGGACAGCTTCCCGGCGGCCTGGGCGGCGCGCACGGTCACCGTGGAGGAGCCGATGAGCGGCAGCCCCTGCACGAGGGTCTCGCCGTACACGTCGTCCGGGTCGAGGCGGCGCAGCTCCTCGGTCAGGCAGTCGCGCACGGGCCGGCGGGCCAGCGCGATGCGCCGGTCCGGCTGGCCCGGCTGGGTCAGCGTGGCCACGTTCTGGTCGGGGCGCACCAGCTCGACCGCGCCGGACTTGCGCTCCAGGCGCACGCTCTGCACGCCGGTGCCGCGCTTGGTGCGCACCCGCACGACGGGCGCCTTCAGCTTGACGGCCAGCCACGCCGCCAGCAGCTCGGTGCTGGGGCTGTCGGGGGCGCCGGCCACGGTGACGGCCGTGACCGGCTCGTACGGCGGCTGGTCCAGCGCCGCGGCCAGCAGCGCCCGCCAGTTCGTCAGGCGCGTCCACGCGAAGTCCGTGTCCCCGGCCCGGTAGGAGGCGCGGCGCTGCTCCAGCGCCTTCGCGGGGTTGGACACCTCCGCGGAGTCGGTGATGCGGCGCTGGGCGATCCGCCCGATCGGGTCCGCGCGCAGGTCCTCCGGCGCGGCGCCGACCCACCACGCCACGATGGGCGCGTCCGGCAGCAGCAGCGAGACGACGGTGGTCTGGCCGTGCTCGACGAGCGGGCCGTAGGCGCGCAGGACGACGACCTCGCTGGCACCGGCGTCGCCGCCGACGCGGATCTGCGCGTCCAGGCGGGCCACGCCGCGCTTGTTGCCGCGCGCCAGGACCAGCACGCGGCAGGGGTGCTCGCGGCTGGCCTCGTTGGCGGCCTGGATGGCGTCCTCGGCGTGCGCGTCGTCGGTGACGACGACGAGGGTGAGGACCCGGCCCAGCGCCACGGCGCCGCCGGAGTCGCGCAGGTCGACCAGCGCCTTGTTGATGGCGCTGGTGGACGTGCTCGGCAGGTCGATGATCATGCTGCTGGCTCCCGCGTGCAGGTCGTCGGGCTGGGGGTCGTCACCGCGGGCCACCGACGGGCGCGCACGGCGGGACGGCGGGCGGGGCCGGTCACGGGCGCCGCCAGGCGCGACCGGTGCGGGCCAGCATCTCGGTGGCCGAGGCCGGGCCCCACGTGCCCGAGTCGTAGGCCTCCGGCTTGCCGTTGCGGGCCCAGAACGCGGTGATCGGGTCGAGGATCTTCCACGACAGCTCGACCTCCTCGTGCCGGGGGAACAGCGGCGGGTCGCCGAGGAGCACGTCGAGGATGAGCCGCTCGTAGGCCTCCGGGCTGGACTCGGTGAAGGCGTGGCCGTACCCGAAGTCCATCGTGACGTCGCGCACCTCCATGGCCGTGCCGGGCACCTTGGAGCCGAAGCGCAGGGTGACGCCCTCGTCGGGCTGCACGCGCACGACGAGCGCGTTCTGGCCGAGCTCCTCGGTGGCGGTGGACTCGAACGGCAGGTGCGGGGCGCGCTTGAAGACGACCGCGATCTCGGTGACGCGCCGGCCCAGGCGCTTGCCCGCGCGCAGGTAGAACGGCACCCCGGCCCAGCGGCGGGTGTCGATCTCCAGCTCGATGGCGGCGAACGTCTCGGTGGTGCTGTCGGGGGAGATGCCGTCCTCGTCCAGGTAGCCCTTGACGAGCTCCGAGCCCTGCCAGCCGGCGGCGTACTGCCCGCGCGCGGTGCTGCGGGCCAGGTCCTTGGGCAGGCGCACCGCGGACAGCACCTTGGCCTTCTCCGCGCGCAGGTCGGCGGCCTCGAAGGAGACCGGCTCCTCCATGGCGGTCAGCGCCAGCAGCTGCAGCAGGTGGTTCTGGATGACGTCGCGGGCGGCGCCGATGCCGTCGTAGTAGCCGGCGCGGCCACCGATGCCGATGTCCTCGGCCATCGTGATCTGCACGTGGTCGACGTGGTTGGCGTTCCACAGCGGCTCGAACATCTGGTTGGCGAAGCGCAGCGCCAGGATGTTCTGGACGGTCTCCTTGCCCAGGTAGTGGTCGATGCGGAACACCGAGTCGGGCGGGAAGACCTGCTCCACGACGTCGTTGAGCTCGCGCGCGGACTTCAGGTCGTGGCCGAACGGCTTCTCGATGACCACGCGGCGCCACTGGTCGCCGTGCTGCGCCGACAGGCCCGAGCGGGCCAGCTGCTTGGCCACGACGGGGAAGAAGCGCGGCGGGATCGACATGTAGAAGGCGTGGTTGCCGCCGGTGCCGCGCACGCGGTCCAGGTCGGCGACCGTGGAGGCCAGCTGGTCGAAGGCCGCGTCGTCGTCGAAGTCGCCGGGCACGAAGCGGAAGCCCTCGGCCAGCTGCGCCCAGACCGACTCGCGGAAGGGGGTGCGCGCGTGCTGGCGCACCGCGTCGTAGACGACCTTGCCGAAGTCCTGGTCGGCCCAGTCGCGGCGGGCGAACCCGGTCAGCGCGAAGCCGGGCGGCAGCAGGCCGCGGTTGGCCAGGTCGTAGATCGCCGGCATCAGCTTCTTGCGGGCCAGGTCGCCGGTGACCCCGAACATGACGAGGCCGCACGGACCGGCGATGCGCGGCAGGCGCCGGTCGCTGGGGTCGCGCAGCGGGTTCTCGCCGCGGGCGACGCGGGTGGGGCTCACGCGGCCACCTCCCCGTGCAGCACCGGGTGACGCTCCTGGTGGTCCGTCGGTGTCGAGCGCACGCTCGCCTCTCTCCTGCTCGGGGTGCGCGCCAGGCGGCACCGGGTCGATCACCCGGCCGGGACGCCTCCCGGCCGGGGGGGGGGGGGGGGGGGGGGGGGGGGGGGGGGGGCGGGGGGGGGGGGGGGGGGGGGGGGGGGGGGGGGGGGGGGGGGGGTGGGGCGGGGGCGGGCGGCGGGGG
>NZ_JBJLSH010000048.1:0-27232 GCF_050871905.1 Kineococcus haloalkalitolerans | reverse complement strand
CCACCGGCCCCGCCCCCCCCCCCGCCTCGGGGGGCGGCCCCCGGGGGGCGCGGGGGAGTTGGGGGTTTGGCGGGGGGGGGGGGGGGGGGGCCGCCCGCCCGGGTCGACGGTGGCCAGGCAGGAGGAGGTGCCGGAGGCGTGGTCCCGCCCCTCGAACCGCAGGGTGCGGGAGCCGGGGAGGCGGATCTCGTCAGGACCGGTGGTGCGCGTCACGTCGAGCGACGCTCCTCCCGGGGACCGCGGCCCGCACAACCTCTCGACGTGGCTCGAAGGTTCGTGGAGTTCCGGCTGACCCCGGACGACGTCTCCGCCGTCCGCTTCGGCATCTCACCCGGCCACGAACTGGTCCACGCGGTGAGGGTGCTGGCCGCGCCGCAGCACCACCCCCTGCACCGGAGGGTGGCTGAAGCTGGTGCGCCCCGACGTGCCGGCCCGGGAGTTCGAGCTGCTGCGGCTGGTCGTCGGTGACGCCGGTCACGTGCCCGACGTGCTCACGTCGACGCCCTCCTGGGACCTCACCCCGGCCGAGGAGCTGCGCCGGTTGCGGGCGGCGGACCCCGGACCGGCCGCGGTCGACCTCGGAGTCCGCGGCGCGCGCGGGCCTGGCGGTGTCCACGGCCTCGCACCACCTGAGCACCCTGCGCGCCGGGGGCCTGGTGCAGTCACGGCGGTCGGGGGCACCGGTCCTGCACGCCCGCACCGCGCTCGGGGACGCCCTGGTCACCGCCAACCGCTGAGTTTCGACCTGGGCCGAAAGGGTGGTGCGGGCCGGACGCGGTGGACGACCGTCGTCGTGCACGAGCAGTCACCGCCGACGATCGTCCCGAGGGAGGAGACCCGTGCAGTTCGCGCTCATCCACTCCTACGACCCCAGCACCACCGGCCCGGCGGACGCAGAGGTCGAGCGGTGGCTGGAGCTCGACGCCGAGCTCACGAGGACCGGCGTCGTCGTCCACGAGTCCGGGTTCCACCCCGTCGACGAGGCCCAGGACGTCACCGTCCGCGACGGTCAGGTCGGGGTGACCGCAGCCCCTCGCGCCGGCAGCACCGTCGCCGGTCTCCACGTCGTCGACGTCCCCGGCCCGGACGAGGCGCTGCGGATCGCGGCCAGGATCCCGACCGCTGCGTACGGCACGGTCCAGGTGCGTCGGGTCGTCCAGTTCGAGGGCTGAGGACCTCGGCGCCCGAGGCACGCCCCCCGCGGGGGCGGTCGCCGCCGCAAGCACGTCCGCGGTGCACCGCGGGAAACCGCGTTGCTCCGGAACTGGTGTCCCGGCGACGCTGCGCCGGTGCCCGCACCGAGGTTGCACCCGGACCAGGTCCCCACCGACGTCGACCTCGTGCGCCGCCTGCTGGCCGAGCAGCACCCGCGGTGGGCGCACCTGCCGGCGCGGGAGGTGGACTCCTTCGGCACCGACCACGACGTGTACCGCCTGGGAGCCGACCTCGCCGTGCGCCTGCCCAAGGTGGCCTTCTCCGCCGGTCAGGCCGCCCTGGAGGCGACCTGGCTGCCGCGCCTGGCGCCGCACCTGCCCGTGGCGCTGCCGGAGCACCTGGCGGCGGGGCGACCGGGGTGCGGCTACCCGTTCGCGTGGTCGGTGTGCCGGTGGTTGCCGGGGCGCCCCGCCTCACCGGCGACGGACGACACCGCGGCGCTGGCGTCGGACCTGGCGGAGTTCCTGGGCGCGCTGCACGACGCGCCGACCACGGGTGCGCCGGCTCGCCGGGCCGGGGCGCGCGGCGGGCCGCTGGCCGAGCGGGACGGACAGGTGCGCGCCGCGGTGACCGAGCTGGGGGACCGCGTCGACGCCCGCGCCGTGCTGCGCGTGTGGGAGGAGGCGCTCGAGGCCCCGGGCTGGGGCGGGCCGGAGGTGTGGGTGCACGGGGACCCGCTGCCGGGCAACCTGCTCGTCCGCGGCGGGCGCCTGTCGGCGGTCATCGACTGGGGCGCGCTCGCGGTGGGCGACCCGGCCTGCGACCTGCAGGGCGCGTGGAACCTCCTCGGTGCCGCGCACCGCGCGCGCCTGCGCGACGCGCTGGCCGTCGACGACGCGCAGTGGCTTCGGGGCCGCGGCTGGGTCGTCGCCCAGGCCGTCGTGGCGCTGCCGTACTACTGGGACACCAACCCCGGCATCGTCGCTCAGGGTCTGCGAGCCCTGGGCGAGGTGCTGACCTCCGAGGGGTGACCGCGGCCGGTCAGCCCCCGGGCGACAGCAGCTCGTCCAGGTGCCGGCGCACCAGCCGGTGGGCGCGCTCGGCGCTGACCCGGCCGGGTTCGGCGACCCGGGCGGTGGCGAGCCCGTCGAGCAGCGCGAGGAGCGCGGCGGCCTCGTCCCCCACCCGCTGCGGCGGCAGGTCGGGCCGGGCCGCGGCGAGCAGGCGCGCCAGCGCGTCCTCGACGCGCTGCCAGGCCGTGCGGTAGGCGAGCGCCGTGGGTTCGTGCACCGCGGCGCGGGCCACGTGCGCGAGCCAGACGACGGCGGCCGGGCGCTCCTCCGGACCCGCGGGCACCAGCCCGGCGGCCACGGCGCGCAGCGCCTCGCCGGGTGTCGGCGCCTGCTGCGCGCGCTGGGCGAGCTGCGCGCTGACCTGCTCGTCGACGCGCCGCATGGCGGCGGCGAGCAGCGCGTCCTTGGTCGGGAAGTGGTGCTGCACGGCGCCGATCGAGACGCCGGCGCGGGCGGCGACGCGCCGGATGCTCAGGCCCTCGAAACCCTGCTCGGCCAGCAGCGCGACGACGACGTCGAGCAGGTCCTCGGAGGGTGCGGGCACGCCCGCATCGTCGCACCGGGCTGAAGGGCTCCCGAACCATACGATCGTATGGTCCACTGGTCCGCGTGACGACGACGCGAGCCACGACGGCCGGCCCCAGGACCCGGGTGGCGGCCCTCGACGTCGCCCGGGGCCTGGCGATCCTCGGGACCCTCGCCACGAACATCTGGATCTTCACCGACCCGCAGGGCCTCGTCGGCTACCTCACCGGCGGAACCCTGGCCGAGCGGACGCCACCGGCGTGGCGGGCCGTCGAACTGCTGGCCCAGCAGCTCGCGCAGGGCAAGTTCCTCGGACTGCTGACGCTGATGTTCGGCGTCGGGCTGGAGCTGCAGCGCCGCTCGGCCCTGCGCGCCGGGCGGCCGTGGCCGGGTCGGTACTGGGTGCGCGCGCTCCTGCTGTTCCTGGACGGGCTCCTGCACTTCGTCCTCGTCGCCGAGTTCGACGTCCTGACGGGCTACGCCGTCACGGCCGTGGTCGTCGCGGCCGTGCTCGCCACCAGCGAGCGCGCGCAGCGCCGGTGGCTGGTCGGCGCGGCCGTCGTGCACGGCGCGCTCCTGGCGCTGGTGACGACGGCCCTGCTCGCCGCGCCCGGCGCGGACGGCGGACCGGCGCGCCTGGACCCCAACCCCTACGCCGACGGGTCGTTCGGGGACCTGGCGCTGTTCCGCCTGGAGAACCTCGTGCTGTTCCGCGCCGAGCCGGTGTTCGTGCAGGCGCTGTCGGTCGCGGCGTTCCTCCTCGGGGCCCGCCTCGTGCGCGCCGGCGTGCTCGAGGAGCGCGGGACCCGCCTGCGCCGGCGCCTGCTCGCGATCGGCGCCGTGGCCCTGGTCGCGGACCTGGCGCTCGGGCTGCTCGGCGGGACGGCGGGCCTGGTGCTGGCCCGCTACGGCACCGCCCCGCTCGTCGCGCTGGGGTTGCTGGCGCTCGTCGCGGAGGTGGTGCGCCGACGGTCGCGGCTGGGGTTCGCGGGCCGCCGGCTCGCCGAGGTCGGCCGGACGGCGCTCAGCTGCTACGTGCTGCAGAACGTGCTGGCGTCCGCGCTCTGCCACGGCTGGGGCCTCGGGCTGGCGGCGCGCCTCGGCCCGGACGTGCGGGTCCCCGGCACGCTCGGGTTGTACGCGGTGGTGGCCGCGGCCGTCGTGCTCGCCGCGCACCTGTGGGCGCGGCGGGGCGGTCAAGGGCCGGTCGAGGCGCTGTGGCGGGCCTCGGCGCGGGCGCTCGGCGGGCGCTGACCCGGGGCCGCGGCGTCAACGACGGGTGGCGCTGCGCGCGGCGGTCAGCTCCTCAGTGCGCTCCCACACCAGGTCGGCCAGCGCGCGGTCGGTCACCGGCGCCCGGAACTCCTCGAACCCGACGAGCGCGTCGTCCCGCGCGCCGACGGGTCCGGCGAACAGGTCGGGGCGGACGTCCGGGGAGGTGGCCGCGAACAGCAGGGGGCGTGCGCCCTGCTCGGGTTCCCGCGCGCCCCACACCCTGCCGAGCACCGCCGCGACCGCGCGGTCGCGGCGGGAGGTCAGCCCGGTGTTCATGGGGGTCCGCACCATCCCGGGGTGCGCGGCGATCGAGCGCACCGGGGAACCGGCGTCGCTCAGGCGCCGCTGGTGCTCCACGACCCACGTCATGTGCAGGGTCTTGGTGCGCGCGTAGGTGCCGCCGCGGTACCACCGGCGGCGGCCGTCGAGGTCCTCGGGGCCCAGGCGGACCGGGAAGCTGCGGTAGAGGTTCGTGCCCGTCGTGACGATCCGCGGGTCGGGGGACCCGGCGAGCTGCTCGTGCAGCAGCCGGGCGAGCAGCGCCGGGCCGAGGTGGTTGGTGGCGAGCTCGAGCTCGTGCCCCTGCGGGCTGGTGCGGCGCTCGACGCCGCCGGTGCCCGCGTTGTTGACGAGGACGTCCAGCCCCCGGTCGCGCAGGCCGGCGGCGAAGCGCCGCACGCTGTCGAGGTCGGCGACGTCCAGCTCGGCCAGTTCGAGGTTCTCGCGGGGGGCGGTGCGGGCCAGCGCGTCGCGGACGGCGGCGCCCTTGTCGAGGGAGCGCACGGCCATGACGACGTGGGCGCCGGCGGCGGCGAGGGTGCCGGCGAGGAGTTCGCCCAGGCCGCTGGAGGCGCCGGTGACGACGACGGTGCGACCGCTCTGGTCGGGGACGTCCTGGGCGCGGAAGGGGACGGCGGGGACGGGCACGGCGGGCCTCCTGAGTGATGTGGAACGGGTTCCGCTTCGACAGCGTCGCAGAACCGGAACGTGTTCCGCAAGGGCGCGCCTCGCCTACCCTCGACGCGTGAGCACGTCCGACGCCCCCGGTGCCGCACCGCTGCGCGCCGACGCCGCCCGCAACCGCGAGCACGTGCTCGCCGTGGCGCGCGAGCAGGTGCGCCGCGGGGCACCGCTGCCCCCGATGAAGGACCTGGCGCGGCTGGCCGGCGTCGGCACCGGCACCGTCTACCGCCACTTCCCCACCCAGCAGGCGCTGCTGGCCGCCCTCGGCGAGGACGCCACGTGCGAGCTCGCCCTGCAGGTGGGCGCCGCCGCGGAGGAGGACGACGCGGTGCAGGGGTTCGCCCGCGTGGTCACCGCCGTGGTGCGCGGGGTCCTGCACGACCCGGCCGTGCGCGCGGCCGTCACCGGCGCCGGCCCCGGCTGCGCGCCGCCCACGCGGGCGGCGGTGCAGCTGGACGAGGCGGTCGGGCAGCTGCTGCACCGGGCCCGCGCGGCAGGCGCCGTGCGCGACGACGTCGACGCCGACGACGTCCGGCTGCTGGTGCTGGGCCTGGCCGCGGGGCTCGCGCCGGTCGCCGACGACGACGCGCGCGTCGAGCGGCACGTGCGGGTCCTGCTCGACGGCCTGCGGGGGCCGGGCGCTCCGGCGTGAGGGCGAGGACGCGCGCGGGCTGACAGCCGGACCGTGCCCCGGGTGCCACGCTGGACCGGTGGCCGACGACGCGAAGGACGAGCTGCACCGCTACCTGCGCGAGGGGCGCGAGGCGCTCCTGTGGAAGCTGGACGGCGTCGGCGAGCGCGACGCGCGGCGCCCGCTGACGCCCACCGGGACGAACCTGCTGGGTCTGGTGAAGCACCTGGCAGGGGTGGAGGCGGGCTACTTCGGAGAGGTCTTCGCGCGCCCGTTCCCCGAACCGCTGCCGTGGACCGAGGACGACGCCGAGCCGAACGCGGACATGTGGGCGAGCGCGGAGGAGTCGCGGGCCGGCGTCGTCGACCTGTACCGGCGGGTGCAGGAGCACAGCGACGCGACGATCGCGGCGCTGCCGCTGGACGCCCCCGGGACGGTGCCGTGGTGGCGGCCGGAGAGCCGGTCGGTGACCCTGCGCCGCGTCCTGGTGCACGTGGTCGCGGAGACCCACCGCCACGCCGGGCACGCCGACGTCGTGCGCGAGCTCGTCGACGGCGCGGCGGGACTGCGCCCGTCCGGGTCGAACCTGCCCGACGGCGACGCCGCCTGGTGGGCCGCGCACCGGGCGCGGCTGCAGCGGGTCGCGGACGAGGCCGGCGAGGGGACGTGAGCGGCACCGCGGCGGGGTTCGACGTCCTGACCCTGCGGGAGGCGGCCCGGCCGCCCGGCACGGAGATGAGCCACCAGCGCGAGGGGGAGCACGTCGCGCGGCTGCGGCAACCGCCGACGCACCTGGACCTCGTCGTCGACGGCGTCCCGCTGCAGCGCCTGCTCGTGGAACTACCGGTGCTCGAACCGGAGACGTACGGGTTCGGCGACACCTTCGACCTCGTCAGCGTCGCCGACCTCGCCCACCCCGGTCGCGCCGCCGACGCCCTCGACGCGCTGGAGGCCGAGGACCGGGCGGCGGAACTGGCGCACCGGCGCAGCCGCAGCCTGCGGGGCCGGTGGCGGCGGCTCACCGGACGCTGAGGGGATCGCCGCGACGGGCTCCTCACGCCGGCCCGCAACCCTCCCCCGTCCGCAGCGCCGCCACGTCCGGGCAGCGCACGTGCTCCCAGCCGCCGGAGCCGTAGGAGTCGTCCGTGGCGTCGGTGAACACGTCGACACCGGCGCCGGCAGGCAGCAGGCGGTAGGACGTCCTGATCGGGTCGCCCTCCTCGGTCAGGGTCGTCACCCGAACCTCCGCCCCCTCGCGCCCGGCGCCCGGTGCCGTCAGGCACTGCAGCACCGGCGGCAGCGACGCTCCGCCCAGCGGCACCTCCACCGGCGGGCAGGTCGGGTACGGGACGCGCTCGGTGAACGCCCGCGGTGCGCGGCCGGAGGCGGTCACCTCCCACGCCACCCACGCCGCCCCGGCGACGGCGAGAGCCAGCAGCGCCACCGCGAGGACGGTCCCGACCGACGGGCGGCGGGTGGGCGGTGCGCTGGTCGTCACCTGCGCAGGGTGACCGGTCCGCGGCTGCGTCGGAGTCGGTCCGGCCCGACGCCCGTGAGCCGGCCCGGCGTCGAGGACGCCACCCGGGTCGCGGGCTCCCCGACGGGCTGTCGCCGAGCCGTGTCACGTAGCCTTGACATGGTGTCGGGTAGACCTGACACTCGTCCGGTGGGGAGGACATCCGCGCGGGGACGCAGCAACCGTGTCCGCGCAGCGCGCACCGCTCTCGGGCTCACCCAGGCCGAGCTCGCCGACGCCTGCGGGGTCACCCGGCAGACCGTGGTCGCCGTCGAGGCCGGCGACTACGCCCCCTCCGTCTACCTCGCCCTGGCCATCGCTCAGCGGCTCGGGCACAGCGTCGAGGACCTCTTCGCCACCCCCGCACCGGACGCACCGGTCGGTTCGCACACCACGGAGGCGCGCGCGTGAACGAGCACGACGAGACGCTGGAGCAGCCGGGCCGCCGCGACGGCGCGCTCGCGCGCTGGGCGGAGGGCATCGGCGACCTCGACAGCCCCTTCCTGCAGGAGGAGCGGCAGCGCGACGTGTGGAACGAGGCCTCGGCCGTCGGCCTGCAGGTCGCGCTGTGGCTGGGCACGGCGGCCGCCACCGCCATGCTGTGGGCCGGTGGGCGCGGGGCCCTGCCCTACGCGCTGACGACGTTCGCGGTCCCCGCCGTCGCCGCGGGCGCCGCGCTGGCCCACGCGAAGCGTCTGGGAGTCCGTGCCGACGATCCCCGCTGGCTCCGGCCGCGCCGCCTCGTCCCCTACGGGCTGCTCGTCCTGACGTTCCTCGCCGGCGTGGTCCACGCCGCCCCCGCGGGGAGCTTCGGGTCCGGCCTCGCGGTCGGGGCGGCTGGCGGTGGCGCGCTGGCGGTGGTCTGCGCGGCGGTGGCCGCGGTCCGCGCGCACCGGGACGACGTCCCGGCCCGGTGAGCCGGTGGCTCCGGCCGATCTCCCGGGTTCGCCGAACGCCCGCTCAGCGGGGCAGCCGCTGGTGACCGTCGACGGGGTGACCACCCCGCGCCGCGCGCTGCCGACGCTGTCCGCGCTGGCCCTGGTGGGCGTGCTCGCCGCGTGCGCCGCGCAGGCCGGCGGGCCGGTCGCGGCCGTCGGCGACACCGAGGCCCGCGACGTCGTGGCCCGCGTGGTCGCCCTGGCCGCCGAGCGGAATCCCGAGGCGATGCGGCGGTTGTGCGCCGAGAACGACGGCTGCCTCGGCATGTCCGGTGGGATCGACGCCGTCCCCGAGGAGGCGCCGGGCCCCGACCGGGCGCCGCGCGAGCTGTGCGTCGTGGCGGTCCCGGCCACCCCCTCGCAGGCCGGGTCGCGCGTCGTGGTCCTCGAGGGCACCGACGGGAACGGGCGCCCCTACGTCACCCAGGTGCTCGTCGACCGCGTCCCCACCGCCGAAGAGGACGCGGACGGGCTGCGGGTGCAGGAACCGGGTTTCTGGCGGGGCGTCCGCTACACCGCGCTGCAGCACGGGCGCGCGTGGAGCGCCGCCAGCGACGGACCCGGGCAACCGGAGGCGGACAACGAGTCGGCGCGGCGCGCCTGCACGGACACCGACGCCTGGCTGGCGGAGGTCGCCGGTACCGGCGCGCCCACGAGCAGCGCTCCCCCGGCCACCGAGGCGCCCGCCACCGGCGCGTACGTGCAGCCGCGGCTGCAGCCCCTGTCGCCGGGCGGGCCGGACCGTCCCGGCGACGACACCCTCGACTGGCGGGGGCAGGTGCGCGAGTCGCTGCAGCGCTGGCCCGGCACCTTCGTCGTCCCCGAGGAACTGCCCGCGGACGTCGACCTGGCGTTCACCAGCACCTGGTGGGAGCGGCCCGTCCTCGACGTGATGAGCGAGGGTTCCGGCGTCGTCGTGTGCGTCGGGGAGCGGCCGGAGTGCGAGGCCGCCGTCCGCGGCGCGCCGGTCGTCCTCGTGCGCAGCGGCGAGGCCGACGGGCTGCCCTTCCACGTCCTGCTCAAGCCCCCGGCCGACCCCGCCACCACCGGGGAGCTGACGCCCGCGCAGCGGGAGTTCTGGGAGACCGTGCCGTTCACCGGCGCCGTCCCCGGGTGGGCCGCCGGCGAGGCGTGAGCGGCGCCGTCGCGCACGACGGTCCGCGCGGGTGCGGCGACACACCCGCCCCGGTGCCGGACAGGGACGAGTCGTGAGCCCACCGACCACCCGCGAGGACCGCTTCCGGGCGCTCTACGACGAGCTGCGCCCCCCGCTGCTGCGGTTCGCCCACCGCCGCAGCGACGCCGGCACGGCCGAGGACGTCGTCGCCGACGCGCTCCTCGTCGTGTGGCGGCGCCTGGACGAGGTCCCGGCCGACCGCGACGACGCCCGCGCCTGGGCGTACGCGATCACCCGCAACGTCCTGCTCAACCAGGCGCGCGGCCGGCGGCGCCGCGCGGCGCTCGGTGTGCGCCTCGCCGAGGTCGGCGACCGGGAGGAGCGGGCGCGCCGCGACGAGAGCGAGGGCGTCGTGCACCGGGTCGACCTGGCCCGCGCGTGGCGCGAGCTGTCCGACGTCCACCAGGAAGCCCTCGGCCTCGTCGTCTTCGAGGAGCTGGACTCCCCCCGCGCGGCCGCGGTCCTCGGCATCTCCGCCGTCGCCTTCCGGCTGCGGCTCAGCAGGGCCCGCCGGGCCCTGCGCCAGCACCTGGACCACCCCCTGCCCGCCGGCCGGCCGGCCGCGGCGGGCCCCGTCCTCAGGAGCGTGCCGTGAACCGTACCCACGAGATCGACGCGCTGCTGCGCACCGTGGACGCCGCCGGCTCCGGCGACGACCGCGACGACCGCGCTGCCGGCGACCTGGAACGGATCCTCGCCACGGACCCCGACCCCCGCGGCGCTGCCACCACCGCGCACCCCGCCGCACGACGCCGGCGGCGACTGGTGCTCACGACGGGTCTGGTGGCGGCGGTCACCGCGGGCCTGGTCCTGCTGCCCTCGCCGTTCGGCGGCGGCGACGACGCCTACGCCACCTGGACCGCGGTCCCCGCCGCCCTGAGTCCCGCGGCCGCCGCCGCCGCGGCGGAGAGCTGCCGCGAGCACCAGGGCGTCCGCGGGTTCGACGAGATGTACCCGCAGCTGGCCGACGCCGTGGTGGCCGTCGCGGAACGGCGCGGGGCGTGGACCACCGTGGTGCTGGGCGCGGAGGGTGGTTTCGTGGCCACGTGCACCACCGACGACTCCGCCGGGACGTTCTCCCGTGGCATGTTCGGCTCGATCGGTGTTCCCGCGGTGCCCGCACCCGGCCCTCGCGACGTGGTCGCCACCGGCCTGGGCGTCGGCACCCTCGGGGCGGGTGACCTGTCGGTGGCCGAGGGGTTCGCGGGCGAGGACGTCACCGGGGTGGTGTACCGCAGCGCCTCCCGCGGGCACGTCGTCGCCACCGTCAGCGGCGGGCACTTCGCCCTGTGGTTCCCCGGTGACGAACTGACCGGCGCCTCGCACGGCGTGGACGTCGAGGTCACCTACCGGGACGGTTCCCGGGAGACCCGCACCCTGTCGCTCACGTGAACCCGGCACCTCGGCCCCGGCGGCTGATGCACGGGGTCAGCGCTGGCGCCGGAGGTTCCAACCCCGCACCACCAGAGCGGTACCGCCGACCACCGCCCCGTAGGCCGCCCAGCGCAACGCGGCGTGGTCCAGCAGGGCCGCCCACGTGGACGAACCACCCGGACCCGACGGGCGGTGGGCGGCGGCCACGCTGTGGAAGGCCACACCCGCGACGACCAGGACGACCCCCACCACCACCTGGGCGGCGACCCGTCCACCACGACGCTCCTGCCGGCTCTCCTCGGTGCTCACCGCTCGATCCTGGCGGGTGCCGGCGCGTGGTCCGTCCCCCGATCGTCGCCCCTCGACCGTCGGGCTGACAGCTGGCCTGCGGGCACGGCGGTCCGGGCGGCGTGTCGCGGTCGCTGCGACGGCGTGTCGCGCGGTCCGCGCAGGCCGGCTGTCAGCCCCCGTTCTCAGCGCGAGGGTTCCGGCGCGAGGCCGGTCGCGTGCTCGAACTCGAGCTGCTCGCGCCGGACACCGGCGGCGAGTGGACGCTCCACCTGGACCGCCGCCCGGATCGGGTCGTCGGCGGAGAACCCTCTGACCCCCTTCTGGGGGTCAGTGTGAGCGATCAAGAAATCTCCTCGTCGAGCCGATGCGACGATCGAGCACCGTGGTGGCGTCGCGGACGAACCGGCCGGAGCGGACCAGGTGCCGCCCGGTCACGAGAGACGACGGGGTGAGACAGGCATGCGGCCCGACCAGCCGTCCCGGCCACCTGGTCACGCGCGACCGGTGCCGCAGCACCACGTCGTGCCCGAGCGCGCGACACCGCCGACGGACCGGCGCGAGGATCGACTGCCCGGCGGTTCACGGGGAGCGCCCCCTCACCGGCTGCTCGCCGTGCTGGCGCCCGCTGCGCTGGTGGGGGCGTGCCTGTGGGCGCTGAGCGACTACACGGCCGTCGTCGACGCCCGGGTCGTCGCCCTGGAGGTCGTCGCCGGGGCGATCACCGTCGGGGCTGCCCTCTCGGCCCGTACCCGGCACGCCCGCCGGGCGCTGGCGCTGCTCGCCGCGTACGTCGTGCTGACGCTGGCCGGCGACGCCTACTGGCTGCTCCGGGTGAACCCCGACGGCTTGAGCTACCTGCGGGACGAGTTCGAGCCCGGCTTCACCATCACCGTCGAGATCGTGCGCTACCTGGCGCTGCTGGCCCTGCTGGCGCACGTCCAGCTGCGCCGCGACGGGGAGGCGGCAGGTCAGCCGGCGACGCGCACGGGACGGATCGGCGGTCAGCGACCGCTGACGCAGATGCAAGTGGTGGCGAGCACCGCGGCCCTGGTGCTGCTGTGCACACCGGCGGGACCTCTCGTCGACGACGGCATGGCCTACTCCCTCTTCTGGTCGTTCGACGTCCTCACCGCCGCCACGGCCGTCAGCGTGGTCGTCAGCACCGTCAGCCGTGTCCCGCGGCCGGCTCGACGGGACCTGCGACGGGTGACCGCCACGGCCGCGGGAGTGGCGGGCCTGGTGATCGGCGACGCCCTCATGGTCGTCAGTCAGACGCGCCCGTGGCTCCCCGGTGGCGCGCTGGGGATGTCCCTGGCCGTCGCCGGAGCCGCCCTGCTCCTCATCACCCACCTGCGTGCCGGGCCCGGGGGGAGGAGCACCACGGACGCCCTGCCACCAGCTCCCGCTCGTCGTCACTCCACATCGGTCGTCACGGTCGCCGTGCTGGTGCAGCACGTGCTGCCGCTGCTCGTCGCGGTCGCCGCCACCGCCCGGTTCGTGGCCGGTCTCCACACCGGGGACACCGGGGCCGACGCTTCGACGACAGACCGCTCCGTGGTCGCGGTCCTGACCGGCAGCGGCCTGGGACCCACCACCGCGGGCGCGGCCGCGGCGGCGCTGGTCCTGTCGCTGCTGCACGCCGTCGCCCGCGCACGACGGGCCCACCGCGACGAGGTCGACGCGGCCGCCGCCGAGCGCGACGAGCTGACCGGCGCCTACACCCGCCGCGGTTTCACCGCTCTCGCCCACCGGCACCTCGACGACGCGCCCGCCACGGACGTCCACCGCCAGGACGCTCCGCTGCCCGGACAGCGAGCGTCGGGAGAACCGTTGCCGGCGACCACGTGGTGCCTGGCCCTGCTCGACCTGGACGGCTTCAAGGCCGTCAACGACACCTTCGGCCACGACGTCGGCGACGAGGTGCTGCGCACCGTGACCCGGCGGGCCGCCACCGTCCTCGACGGCTGCGGCGTCCTGGCGCGCTTCGGCGGTGACGAGTTCGTCGTCCTGGCGCACACCGGGCCGCCGACGGCGGCAGCCACCCGGGAACTGGTGCAGCGGTTGCGCGAGGCGGTCACCGCGCCGATGGCCCTGAACGGCGGGCACGTCGTGAGCGTCGGCGTCTCGATCGGACTGGCCGCCGTCCTCTCCGGCGACCGGGACGGTGGGCTGAGCGCGGCGCTGACGATGGCCGACCAGCGCATGTACGGGCACAAGCGGCGGCGGCGCGGCTGACGCGTCAGCGCGACGGTTCCGGCGCGAGGTCCTGCGTGCCTACCACCCGCAGCAGTTCCAGCCGCTCGGCGGTGCCGGTCCCGGGCTGGGGGCGGAACAGCACGAGGCTCTGCCCGGACGGCGGGCTGACGACGAGGTCGCACTCCAGTTCCAGGCGGCCCACCTGCGGGTGGTGCAGGACCTTGCGGGTGGTGCGCCGCGCGGCCACCTCCTGCAGCGCCCAGACCTCGCGGAACTCCGCGCTCTCGGCGCTCAGGGCGTCCACGAGCTGACGCACGTCCGGGTCGCCGGCGCGGGCGCCGCTGGCCAGGCGCAGGTCCGCGACGTACTCGCGGCCGAGCTGCTCGTGCTGGTCGGCGGCGTAGCGCCCGCGCAGCTCGGGGTCGGTGAACCACCGGTACACGAACGCGCGGCGCAGCCCTGGTTCGGAGGCGATCGGGCCCAGCAGGGCGACGTTGAGGGGGTTCTGCGCGAGCACCGTGCTGAGGTCGTCGGTCACCAGCGCCGGGACCGCCGGGGCGAGGGCGTCCAGCACGCACATCAGGCCCGCGTCGACCCAGCCCTGCGAGCGGTGCCGCGGCGGCGGTGCCTGCCCGGCGAGGCGGTGGACGTGGTCGCGCTCGTCGAGGGTCAGGCGCAGCGCGCGGGCGATCGCGCCCAGCACCTCCGGCGAGGGGCGCGACCCGCGGGCCTGCTCGATGCGCTCGTAGTGGTCGGTGGAGATGGCGGCCAGCACCGCCACCTCGTCGCGGCGCAGGCCCGGCGCGCGCCGGCGCCCGCCGGCGACCAGGCCGACGTCGGACGGTTGCAGCTGCTCGCGGCGGTGGCGCAGGAAGTCGGCCAGCGCCTGCCGGTCCCCGGTGCTCACGGGACCAGTGTGGCCGTCCCGCGCCCGGTCAGACCCGGACTGCCGGTCCGGGGCACAGCCGTACGCCCGTGCCCGGCGGCCGGGCTCGCACGCTGGTCGCACCAGTCACCACCGACAGGGAGGACAACCCCCGTGAGCACCACCACCACCGAGAACACGAACCGCGTCGTCCTGGTCACCGGCGCCAGCCGCGGCCTGGGCCGCAGCGCCGCCCGGCACCTGGCTGCGGCCGGCACCGGCGTCATCGGCACCTACCAGTCCAACCGGGCCGAGGCCGACGCGATGGTCGAGGAGGTGCGCGCCGCCGGCGTGCCCGCCGCGGCCCTGCGCCTGGACGTCGAGGACGCCTCGACGTTCGAATCGTTCGCCGGCGAGGTCGCGGACGCGCTGCGCGCCGCGGGCGCCGAGCACCTGCACGCCGTCGTCCACTTCGCCGGGTTCGGCGCCTTCGCCCCGTACACCGAGACGACCGCGGAGCAGGTCGAGCAGATGCTGCGCGTGCACGTGAGCGCCCCGTTCCTGCTGACGCAGGCGCTGCTGCCGCTGATGACCGAGGGCGGGCGCGTCCTCAACGTCTCCTCCGGCCTGGCCCGCTTCACCAACCCCGGCTACGCCGCCTACGCCGCCGCCAAGGGCGCCGTGGAGGTCCTCACCCGCTACCAGGCCGCGGAGCTGGGCCCGCGCGGCATCCGCGTCAACGCGCTCGTGCCGGGCGCCATCGCCACCGACTTCGGCGGCGGCGTGGTGCGCGACGTCGAGGAGGTCAACCGGGCGGTCGCGGGCGCCATCGCGCTGGGCCGCGTCGGGGAGGCCGACGACATCGGCGCGGCCGTGCCGGCGCTGCTGGGCGACGGGATGCGCTGGGCCGACGGCACCCGGATCGAGCTGTCGGGCGGCCAGTCGCTCTGACGGCCCCGGGTGCGGGGACGGGCCGGGACCCCGTCAGCGCACCACCGCCCGCGCCCGGTCGCTGACGAGGTCCACGGCCAGGGTCAGCGCCACCAGCACCACGAGGGTCGTCGTCACCGCGGGCCAGTCGAACGTCTGCAGGCCGGTGGCGAGCACGGCGCCCAGCCCGCCGCCGGCGAGCAGCCCCACGAGCACCGTGTCGCGCACGGCGACCTCCCACCGGTACAGGGCGTGGGCGAGCACGGGCCCGGCCGCGCGCGGCGCGGTGCCGTACAGCCAGCCGCCGACCGGGCCCGCGCCCAGCGCCTCCAGGGCCCGCGCGGGCCGGCGGTCCAGCTCCTCGACGGCCTCGGCGGCCAGCCGGCCCAGGACGCCGAGGGTGTAGACGCCCAGCGCGAGCGCCCCCGGCAGGGGCCCGGGCCGCAGCACGAACAGCAGGACCAGCGCGTGCACCGGCGGTGGCACGGCCCGCAGCAGCAGCAGCGCGCCCCGCACCAGCGCGCCGGCGGCCCGGCGCAGCGGCCCGGGTCGGCGCGGCGGGCGGGCGGCCGCCCCGGACAGCAGCACGGCCCCGGCGGTGGCCAGCGCCACCGCGACCACGGACATCTGCACCGTGGCGACCGCCGCGACGGCCAGGGAGCCCAGCAGCGGGCCGGACACGTCCGGCGGCCAGGCCAGCGACAGCAGCAGCGCCACCTGCTCACCGGTCCGGTCCGAGACCAGCGCGGCCGGGCTCAGCGCCAGGTACCACCACGACCACGCCACGAGGACCGGCACCGCCAGCACCGCCGCGACCAGCCCGCGGTCGCGGCGCAGCCGGTCCCCGGCCAGCGGCGGCGGGTCGGCCAGGCGGCGGCGCACGGCCCGCCCGGCGACGACGGCGCCCACGCACAGGAGCGTCAGCGCGTACACGCAGCTCCACACCTGGTCCCAGCGCAGCGAGCTGAACGACAGCGAGAGCTGGTAGCCCAGGCCACCGGCGCCGACGAGGCCCAGGACGACCGCCGAGCGCACCGCGCACTCCAGCCGGTAGAACGCGTACGCCAGCAGGGCACCCGCGGCCGGCGGCAGCAGCCCGTACAGCGCAGCCGCCGTCCGCCCCGCCCCCGCGGCCAGCAGCGCGTCGTGGCCGCCGCGGGGCACCTCGTCGAGCAGGTCCGCGAACACCTTCGCGGTCACCGCGCCGTACGGGACCCCGATGGCCAGCACCCCCACCCACGGGTCCAGGCCGAGGACGTTGACCAGCAGCAGCCCCCACACCGCCTCGTGCAGGCCGCGGGGCACGGCCACGGCGGCGCGGGCCAGCGCCCAGCCCGCGCGCCGGCGCCCCCACGTCGTGCGGGCCAGGGCGATCGCGCCCACGGCGCCCAGCAGCACGGCCAGCGCGGCGCCCAGCGCCGCGTACGCGAGGGTGACGAGCGCGCTCGTCAGCAGCACGCGCGCGAACCCGGCCGACAGGTCCGGGGACAGCGCCCCGGCGGTGAAGCGCCCCGCCTGGCGCAGGCCGGCCGGGTTGAGGACGTCGCCGGAGAACACCCCCGTCCCGGCCAGCGACCACAGCACGAGCGCGGCGGCGCCCAGCCCCCACGCCCACCGCGCCCGCGACCGGCGCAGCCGCGGAACCGCGGGAGCGGTCGCGCTCACGCGCCGACCCCGTAGAAGTCCGCCAGGTCCGCGGCGGTCAGCGAGGCCGCGGGGGCGTCCAGGACGAGGTGCCCGTCGACGAGGCCGACGACCCGGTCGCAGTGCCGCAGCGCCAGCGCCGGGTCGTGCAGCGCGGCCACCAGGGCGCCGCCGCCCTCGGCGGCCAGCGCGCCCAGCAGCGCCAGCACCCGCTCGGCCAGGGCGGGGTCCAGCGCGGAGACCGGCTCGTCGGCCAGCACGAGGTCCGGGCGCTGCACGAGCACGCGGGCGACCGCGACCCGCTGCCGCTGCCCGCCGGACAGGCGCTCGGTGCGCTCGAACGTCCGGTCGGCCAGGCCGACGCGCTCCAGCGCGGCGAGGACCTCCGGCAGGCCCTGCGGGCGCAGCAGCGACCACGCCGCCCGCCACGCCGGCCAGTCCGCCAGCCGGCCGGCGTTGACGTTGTGGACCACGCGCAGCGGCCCCACCAGCTCCAGGTGCTGGTGGACGGTGCCCACCCGCGCGCGCAGCCGCCGCAGCGCGCGCCCGGACAGCGCGGCCGGGTCGGCGCCGAGGACCTCCACGGCACCGGCGGTGGGCGCCACCGACCCGTTGAGCACGCCGAGCAGCGTCGACTTCCCGGCACCCGAGGGCCCCACCACGGCGACCCGCTCACCGGCCCCGACCACGAGGTCGAGCCCGGCCAGGGCCGCGGTGCCGCCGTGGCGGACCTGGACACCGGACAGCCGCAGGGCGGCGCTCAGAGCAGCCCCAGCTGCTCGCCGATCTCCTCGATCTCGGCGTGGTCGGACGCCTGCGCCGGGACGAACGCGCCGGCGCCGAACAGGTCGAGCACCTGCGCGTCGGCGGGGTCGTCGGCCGACAGCCCGAGCAGGTACCCGGTGAGCCGGTCCGGCAGGTCCTCCCCCAGCCGCTCGACGGCCCGCGGGCCGAGCAGCCAGTGGTAGTCGTGGTACGGCGGGGTCCGCGCGTAGACCTCGACGGCCGGGTCCACGGCGCCCTCCTCGCTGCGGGCAGTCCACACCTGCTCGTTGAGCGCGCCGGCCTCGTAGCTGCCGGAGGCGACCAGCTGCAGCGTCGCGTCGTGCGAGCCGCTGAACCCCGGGCCGCCGGGGAAGCCGCGCGGGTCCACGCCCTGCTCGGTCAGGAAGTGCGCGGGCATGAGGAACCCGGACGTCGACGTCTGGCTGCCGTAGGTGAACCGCAGCCCCGCCAGCGCGGTCAGGTCCTCCGACGGCGCCAGGCCGGTGGCGGTGTTCACGACGAACACCGAGCGGAACGCGGTGTCGATGTCGCGCTGGGCCAGGACCACGGCGCCGGGGGTCTGCCGGCGCGCCTGCACCCCGGTCAGGCCGCCGAACCACACGAGGTCCAGGTCGCCGGTGCGGAACAGCGAGACCGCGGCGGCGTAGTCGGTGACGGGGCGGTAGGAGACGTCCAGGCCGGTGGCCTCGGCCATCGAGTCCGCGAGGGCGCCGTACAGGCGCTGCAGGACCTCGGGGTCCTGGTCGGGGATGGCGCCGACGGTGAGCTGCCCGCCGCCGGTCGCGTCGGGGGAGGCGGCGGAGACGGGCGAGGTGCGCTCGCCGCAGGCGGCGAGGCCCGCGAGGAGCGCGGAGGAACCGGCCGCGGCCAGCAGGCGGCGGCGCGGGGGGAGGAGCGGTGCTGCTGCGGGGCCACCCGACCGGACGGCGCGAGGGCCGGCGGTCACGTCGTCGTGGCGGGGACGGGAGCGGGCACGGGGGACCTCCTGGGGTCTCGGGGACGGACGCGGTCATCGTGGCGCACCCGCTCCGGGCGGGCCCGGCGGCGGTCCGGGTGGTGGGACCGGCCCGGCCGGGTGATGGTCGGGGCATGGCCACCGACACCCCCGACGTCCCGCTGCGGGCGCGCGAGCACCTGCACGCCCTGCACACCCGCCTGAACGACGTCCAGAGCGCCTACGAGGGCGACGAGGAGCGCCCGCTGGGGGGGTTCCTCACCCTCATGGGCGTCTTCGCCGGCGGGGTGGGCGGCGCGGCGCTGCTGGCCCGCGGCCTCGGCCGCGAGATGCCCGACCGCTTCAGCGCGCAGGACCTGTTTCTGCTCACCGTGGCCACCCACAAGGCCAGCCGGCTCATCTCCAAGGACGCCGTCACCGCGCCGTTCCGCGCCCCGTTCACCCGCTTCGTCGGTCCCGCCGGCGACGGGGAGAACATGGAGGAGGTCCGCGGCAGCGGCCTGCGCCACTCCGTCGGCGAGCTGCTGACCTGCCCGTTCTGCACGTCGGTGTGGGTGGCGACCGGCCTGGTCGCCGGCGGGGTCCTCGCCCCGCGGCTGACCCGCAGCGTCGCCGCGATGCTCACGGCCGTCTTCGGCTCCGACCTGCTGCACCTGGCCTACGACGCCGCCAAGCACCTGCCCGAGCGCGCCCAGCCCGACGAGGGCTGAGCGCGCCCCGGCTCGGCGTGCCGGGTCGCGCACCGGCTGCGAGGGTCAGCGGGTGAGCGCAGCGGGGAACGGGAACGGGCGGCGGGTCGCCGTCGTGACGGGCGGGTCGGCGGGGCTGGGCCGCGCCGTCGTGCGGGAGTTCGCCGCCCGCGGCTACGACGTGGCCGTCCTGGCCCGCGGCGCCGAGGGGCTGGCCGGGGCGGTCGCCGACGTCGAGGCCGCCGGCGGCCGGGGCCTGGCGGTGCCGTGCGACGTGGGCGACGCCGACGCCGTCGAGTCCGCCGCCGCCCGCGTCGAGGCGGGCCTGGGGCCCATCGACGTGTGGGTGAACAACGCGATGGCCAGCGTCTTCGCGAAGTTCTGGGAGGTCGACCCCGCCGACTTCGACCGCGCCACCCGCACCACCTACTACGGCTACGTCAACGGCACCCGCGCCGCCCTCAAGCGCATGGTGCCCCGCGACCGCGGGACGGTCGTGCAGGTCGGCTCGGCGCTCGCCCACCGCGGCATCCCGCTGCAGTCGGCGTACTGCGGCGCCAAGCACGCCATCCAGGGGTTCACCGAGAGCGTCATCACCGACCTGCTGTCCGAGGGCAGCTCCGTGACCGTGTCGCTGGTCCACATGCCGGGGATGAACACCACCCAGTTCGGGTGGGTGCGCTCGAAGCTGCCGAAGCACCCGCAGCCCGTCGCGCCGATCTACCAGCCGGAGGTGTGCGCGCCCGTCGTGGTGGACGTGGCCGAGCGCCCGCGCCGCGAGACGTGGGTCGGCGAGGCCACCGTCGGCACCATCCTCGGCAACTACCTGGCCCCCGCGCTGCTGGACCGCTACCTGGCCCGCACGGGTGTGGACGGGCAGCAGACCGACCTGCCCGCCAGCGCGATGGTCGGCGACTGCCTGGACGAGCCGGTGCCCGGCGACCACGGCGCGCACGGGATCTTCGACGAGCAGTCGTGGTCGCGCAGCCCGCAGGTGTGGGCGCAGCGGCACCGGCGCCCCCTGGGCGCCGCCGCGGGCCTGGCCGCCGCGGTGCTGCTGGCGCGCGGCCTGGTCCGCCGGGGCTGAGGGGACGGCGTGGACGCGGCGACGCGGGACCTGCTGCAGGAGCTGCTGCGCGCGTACGGTCCCGGCGGTGACGAGGACGCGGTCCGCGACGTGTGCGCGCGGGAGCTGGCGCCGCTGGTGGACCGCTCCTGGGTGGACGCCGCGGGCAACCTCGTGGGCCTGCTGAGCGGGCCGGCGGGGAGCGGTCGGGGCGCGGTGCGCGTGACCGCGCACCTGGACGAGCTGGCGATGGTCGTCAAGCGCGTCGCCGCCGACGGCGACCTGCACGTGCAGCCGCTGGGGACGATGTACCCCGCGAACTTCGGGCTGGGGCCGGTCGACGTGCTGGGCGACGCCGCCGTGGTGACGGGCGTGCTCACGCTCGGGTCGGAGCACACCACGCAGGAGACCCCGCAGGTGTGGGCGACCAAGCCCGACGGCGGTGACCGGGCGATGACCTGGACCGACGTGCGGGTGTTCACCGGCCGCTCCCCCCAGGAGCTGGCCGACGCGGGCGTCCACGTCGGCAGCCGCGTCTGCGTGCACCGCAGCCGGCGCGAGCTCGTCGACCTCGGCGCGTTCGTCGGGTGCTTCTTCCTCGACGACCGCCTCGCGCTGGTCGTCCTCCTGCGGGCTCTGCGCCTGCTGCGGCGGGGCGGCGGGCCCGCGGGCGACGTGTACGCCGTCTTCAGCACGCGCGAGGAGGTCGGCGGTGTGGGCGCGGCCTACGCGGACCGGACCCTGCCCGGCGAGGAGGTGCTCGCCCTGGACGTCGCCCCCGCCGAGGACGAGTACGGGACATCGCTGCACCCCGGGGTCGTCGTCCCGTACGCCGACGGCACGGCCGTCTACGACCGGCGCTGCGCCGACCGGCTCGTCGAACTGGCGGAGCGGGAGGGCGTGCCGGCGCAGCGCGCGGTGCTCGGCTCCTACGGCAGCGACGCCTCGGACTCCTCCACCGTCGGCCAGGTGGCGCGGGCCGTCGCGCTCGGGCTGCCGACGCTGTCGACGCACGGGTTCGAGGTCGTGCACCGCGACGTCGTGGACGGGGCCGCACGGGTGCTGGCGGCCTACCTGCGCTGAGGTCCCCGCGGGGCCCCGCGGGGCCTCACGGGGCCTCGCGGGGCGGACCGGTGGTCAGCTGGAAGCGGGAGCACCGGACGGCGGCTGCCCCCCGCCGGCGGGGCCACCGCCCGCACCCGGACCACCGCCCGCGCGCGGACCACCGGCTCCAGGATCACCGGTCGCCTCCTGCTGGACAGCGCTACTGGCGTAGTCGCCCTCCGGGTCGCGGTACATGGTGTGGACGTGGCCCCACCCGGAGGTGGTGACGCCGTCGACGTCGGCGTCGGCGGACCCCTGTTGGGCGGCGAACTCGATGTAGACGTCGGGACCGGAGATCTGGAAGTAGATCCCCTCGCCCTGGGTCATGTCGTAGGTGGTCGCGCCCGACCAGGCGACGTACGTCTCGTCGAGGGTGGCACCGATCTCGGTGAGGGCGTCGGCCGTGGTCTCCGCGTCAGCCAGGCCCACCCAGCCGGCGATGACGTCGAGCAGCAACTGCTGCTGCTCATCGGTCAGGTCGGCGCCGGACAGGCCGGTGCCGGTGGGGTAGTCGCACGTGCTGCCCGGCGCGCAGACCATGGCCGAGACCCGCTCGCCCTGGTAGAGCGCGGCGAGCTGCTCCTCGGCGAGGCTGTCGTAGAACGCGAAGGCGGCCTCGTAGATGCCGGCCAGGGGCTGCACCTCCTCGCCGTCGGCGCCCGTGTAGACGGCGGGTTGGGTGCCCAGGTGGGTGGGGGCGAAGGTGATGGCGTCGGCGGACCCGTCGAGGGTGGCGTTGAGACCGAGGTGGTGGCCGCCGAACTGGACCTCCCAGGCGCTGGTGTCCGAGGGATCGCCGAAGAAGGCGATGTAGTACTGGCCCAGGGACTCCTCGGACGAGCTGCTGTAGTCGGCGAGGTACTGGTCGCCGCCCATGATCCCCGTCACGGTGGCGTAGCCCTCCTCGCTCAGCAGCGCCTCGAGGACCGCCATCGCGGCCGCCTGCTGCTCCTCGGTGAGGTCGGCGAGGTTCAGCCCGGCGCGCTCGACGAAGGTCACCGGAAAGTTCGACCACGAGGTGGTCTTGGTCTCGTCGTCGTAGGCGTGCAGCACCTGCTCGCGTTGCTCGTCGGTCAGAGTCGCGAGGAAGGCATCAGACGCGGCGGCGGTGCCGGTGATCGTCTGGCTGGTGGTGATCGCGTCGGCGCTGCCGGTGGAGGCCGTGGTGATCGCCGCGGCCGACGTGCTGCTCGCGCTCGCGGTGGTCTGCGTGGCGGTGGCGGTCGTGCCGGTGGCGGAGCACCCGGCGAGCGCCAGGCTGCCGGCGAGCGCCAGCGCGGCTCCGGCGGCGAGGGTGCGGCGGCGGGCGGTGCAGGCCATCCGGCCCAGGAGGGTCGTGGTCATGGGGAGAGCGTCGGGCGCGTGGTTGTGGGCTCCCTGTGAGCCGGGTGTGTCACGGACAGGAACCGGACCAGCGGGACAGCCGCGGGCCCCGGCAGCGCAGCGCTGCCGGGGCCCGCGTCGTGCGGTGCGCCTCAGGGACGCTTGCCGGGACCGTCGCCGGGGCGCCCCGGCTGCGGGCCGAGGACGCCGACGTGGCCGCGGTCGGTGCCCGCCCTCGTCAGCTTCGAGCGCTGCAGCAGGCGCGTGTAGTCGCCCCACACGATCGAGCCGTCGCGCGCGCGCTCGTACCGGGCGGGGGGCGTCAGCGAGGAGAAGTCCCAGGCGGTCGGCGACAGCCCGCCCCCGCCGACGGTGCGGCCGTCGACGACGAGGAAGTTCGTGCCGTCCACGTCCCCGGCGATCGAGTCGTCGCGGCCGCCGGCACGGGTGCGCAGCGACAGGTTGTCGCGGTACGTGCCCTGGTCCGCCTCGGCGACGTACGGGTTGGTGCGCACGAGGTAGTTGAACCGCTTGTTGTCGGCGGAGGTGTTGCCGCGGACCTCCAGCCGGCCGGGGTTGAAGTTGTCGGTGAACCCGTCCATGTTGTTGCCGAACGCCAGGTTGCCGACGACGACGTGCGCCACGGGCAGGCCCTCGCCGCCGAGCTTGAACCCGTTGCCGGTGTTGGAGTCCGCGCCGTACCCGTCGGACAGCCTGCCGTTGGAGTGGGCGATGTTGCCCTCCAGCCGGATCGGCGCGTTGGCGCCCTCGTTGGTGCGGTTGTACAGGTCCCACCCGTCGTCGATGTTGTGGTGGGCGACGTTGCCGCGGAACACGTTGCCCTCCCCGACACCGAGCTTCGCGGCGAACCCGTCGGCGTTGATGTCGCCGGCGTCGCGGTTGTCGTGCGACTCGGAGTCCAGGACCAGGTTGTGCGAGGGCCAGCGGGCCGGGTCGCTGCCCGAGCCGCTCATCTGGAACCCGGTGTCGCGGTTGAAGTTGAACACCATGCGCTCGACGACGTTGTGCGACCCGGACACGCGCATGCCGTTGCTGCCGCCGCGCGTGACGCGGAAGTCCTGCACCTGCCAGTGGTCGGCGTCGAGGCGGAACGCCGGGCCGGAGGCGCGCTCGCCGTCCCAGACGACCTCCTCGCCCTCGGCCGGGCGCAGCGTCTTGGGCGCCTCCTCGGTGCCGGAGTACGGCGCGGCCACGGTCACGGTCCGCTCCAGCGGGTAGGTGCCGCCGCGCATGACGACGGCCTGCCCGGGCAGCGCGAACTGCAGCGCGGTGGTCAGGTCCAGCGGCGCCCCGCGGGTGCCGTCGCCGGCGGGGGTGCCGTCGGCGGCCACGACCAGCTCGGCACCGGCGCGGGTGAACTCGCGCAGCCGCACGGACTGCGTGGCGGTCACCGGTGCGCCGCCGTCGGGCACGAGGGTCGCGACGACTTCGGTGGTCGCGGCCCCCAGCCGCACGGGCACCTCGACGGGCTCGCCCGCGCGCACGGCGGCGCCGTCCAGGACGGTGCGGCCGGCGGCGGTGACGCTCAGGCGCCCGTCGCGCGTGGCGCGGGCGCGCACGACGTGCTCGGCGCTGCCCGCGTGCGGCGCCGACACCAGCTCGACGGCGGGCGCGGGGGCCGGCGCGGGCGGCTCGACGTGCGGCTGCGTGTCGGCCGGGGACAGCGTCAGCGAGACGTCGCTGACGCGCACGGTGGCGTTGCGGGCGGCGAAGAACCCGACGGTCATCGACCCCTCGTCGAGGACCTGCACGCGGTCGGCGCCGGGCAGCACCCGCTCGACGGAGCCGCCGGGCAGCAGCGGGGAGCTGGCGGAGACGACGAACGCGTCGTCGGTGCGCTCCAGCCGCATCCGCACCGGCTGGCCCACCAGGGGCTCCCAGCCGGCGTCCTTCACCAGAGGGGTCGCCTCCCACCGGCTGCCCGGGTTGCCCCACGGCTGGGTGACGCCCGTGCGGCTCAGCGAGGTGACCCCGCCGCGCATCACGGCGATCCCCGCGGTGTTCGAGGCCGCGGGCACCTCCTCGAAGCCCTCCTGCTGCGGGTCCTGGCGGGGGGCGCCGTCCACGTCGCGGACCATGAGCCCCGCGGCCTCCTGCCCCGCGGGAGCGGCGCCGGTCTCCGGACCGAACTGCTCGACGGTGACGTCGGCCTCGAGGACGAAGTTGTGCTCGCGCGGGTCGAGCTCGACCCGGTACGAGGTGAGCCCGTCGTGGCCGGGCGCGATCTTGCCGCCGCGGCTCTCCAGGACGACGTCGCCCTCGACGGTGCCCGGCACCTCGGGCTCGGCGCGGTTCACGCCGACCTTCTCCGGCAGCACGTTGGAGGCGAAGTCCAGGTCGGTGGACTGGCCGAAGGTGACCGCCGACCAGGTCGGCGCCCCGGCCGCCGGGGCGGCGACGGCGGGGGCCGCCCCGGCGGAGGCCGCGGCGAGCGCGACGGCCAGGGCCGGGGCGGCGGTGAGGGGCATCCGGCGGCGCAGGCCCCCGGGAGTGCGGGCGTGCGGGGTCCTGCTGGTCGCGTGACGCATCGACACCTCGTCGTGTGGTGGTCCGAAGCGGCGGAAACCGCTTTCCAGTGACGACACGCTAAGCACCGCTCACTCTCCGGGTCAACCGGCGAGAGCATGTCCTGGTCAGCGGACAGGTGCCAGCCCCGTGGACCGGGTGTGACCCAGCGCCCCGCGCAGGGCGCCTCGCAACGCGCGGACGGCCGGGTGCCCGGCCGTGCCGCGGCGCGCGCCGGTGTAGAGACGGCGCACCGGGTCCCCCGGCAGGGCGGCCAGGCGCAGGTCCGGGTGCAGCTGCGTCCACAGCAGGTCCGGCAGCAGCGCGACGGCGTGCCCGGTCTCGACCAGGTGCGACTGCAGCAGCGGGTCGGGCGTCTCGATCCGCACGTCCGGCTCGAACCCGGCCGCGCGGCAGCGGGCCACCGCCCAGCGCGCCGGCAGCGAGGCCGGCGGGTCCATCACCCACGGCGCCCCCGCCAGGGCGGCCAGGTCCTCGGGCAGCCGGGCCAGCGGGCCGTGCCGCGGTAGCGCCAGCCGCAGGCCGTCGTGGGCCAGGTCCTCCTCGTCGACGCCGTCCTCCAGCACGCGCGGCAGCCCCGGGTACTCCTCGCCGAGGACGAGGTCGACGTCGTGGGCGAGCAGCGCGGCGAAGGCCTCCTCGGGTTCCAGCTGGGTGATCTCCACGCGCAGGGCGGGGTGCTCGGCGGCCAGGCGGGTCAGCGCGGCGGGCACGAGCGCCAGCAGCACCGTCTGGAAGCTGGCCACCCGCACCGTGCCGGTGACCTCGCTCAGCGAGGCCGCCAGGTCGGCCTCGGCGCGCTCCAGGCGCTCGATGACGGCGTCGGCGTGCTCGACCAGGACGCGCGCGGGCGCGGTCAGCCGCACCCCGCGCCCGACCCGCTCCAGGAGCTGCACGCCCGTCTCGTGCTCCAGCAGCGACAGCTGCTGCGAGACGGCCGACGGGCTGTAGCTGAGCGCGCGGGCGACGGCGGCCAGCGTGCCGCGGCGGTGCAGCTCCCGCAGCAGGCGCAGGCGGTGGACGTCGAGCACGGCGACCTCCCGATCGTTCAGCTCAGCTGACGGTTCTCCTCCAGAACAGTTCGCTGGACGCCACGGTAGCCGCCCCTCGACAGTGGAGCCGTGACCACCGCCGTCGCCCGCCCGGGCCCCGCCGTCCTGCTCGTGCTCGGCTCCTGCCTGTCCCTGCAGGTGGGCGCCGCGGCCGCCAGCCACCTGTTCCCCACCGCGGGCAGCACGGGCGCGACGGCGCTGCGCCTGGGCGTGGCCGCCCTCGTGCTGCTGGCCCTGGCCCGGCCGCGGCTGCGCACCTGGACGCGGGCGCAGTGGCGGGCCGTCGCCGCCCTCGGCGCGTGCCTGGCCGCGATGAACGGCACCTTCTACGCCGCGATCGACCGCATCCCCCTCGGCACGGCCGTCACCGTGGAGTTCCTCGGGCCGCTGACCCTGGCCGCCGTGCTGTCCCGGCGAGGACGGGACCTCGTGTGGGTGGGCACCGCCCTGGCCGGCGTCGTCCTGCTCGGTACCGCCGGGCACCCCGCCGACGTCGTCCTCGACCCGGCGGGGGTGGCGCTGGCCGCCGTCGCGGGCGTCTTCTGGGCCGGGTACGTGCTCACCGCCGGCCGGGTCGGGCGGGCCGTGCCGGGGCTGGGCGGGCTCGCGGTCGCCACGGCCGTCGCGGCGCTGCTCGTCCTGCCGCTGGGCGCGCCGGGCGCCGCGCGGGCGCTGGGCGAGCCGGGGCTGCTGCCGCTCGTCGTCGCGACCGCGCTGCTGGCCTCCGTCGTGCCCTACGCCTTCGAGCTGGCCGCGCTGCGACGCCTGCCCGCCGCCGTCTTCGGCGTCCTGCTCAGCCTGGAGCCGGCGCTGGCGGCGGCCGCCGGGTTCGCGCTGCTCGGCGAGCGGCTCAGCGCCGCCGGGGTCCTGGCCATCGGTCTGGTCGTCGCCGCGAGCGCCGGCTCGACCCTGTCGGCGCGCCGGCGGTCGGAGGGGATGCCGCCGCGCCCCCTGCTGCCCCGCCCGCGCCGGTCGGCCCGCTCCCTGCGGTCGCCCGCTCCCCCGCGCTGACCCCCCTGACCGCTCCCACCCACCCCCCCCCGGGGGGGGGGGGGGGGGGGGGGGGGGGGGGGGGGGGGGGGGGGGGGGGGGGGGGGGGGGGGGGGGGGGGGGGGGGGGGGGGGGGGGGGGGGGGGGGGGGGGGGGGGGGGGGGGGG
>NZ_JBJLSH010000047.1:0-27275 GCF_050871905.1 Kineococcus haloalkalitolerans | reverse complement strand
CGGCGCGCGCCGCGGTCACCAGGGCGCCGGACAGGTTCGCGCCGCTCGGCTGACGCCGCTCAGCGCGAGCGGCGACCCGCCACGACCGAGTCGGCGACCTTGTCGGCCACCTCGCTGGCGGTCGTCTTCGCCTTCTTGTCGGCGCGCTTCTCCTCCAGCGACCTGCCGGCCTTCTTGCCGCCGCCGGCGCGGGGGGACTTGTCCACGGTGCTCTCCGATCGTGAGGGGCGCCGCCCGGGCGTGCGCTCGGGCGGGAGCGCGGGGTCGGGAGGACCTCGCGCAGAGAGGGCTAGGCCCGGGCGGCGACCGCGCCGTCACCGGCGCGGTCGCGGAGCGGGTTGTGCGCGGCGACCGCCGCCCGGTCACCGGCGATGCCGCGCAGGGCGCTCGCGGTGTCGGGGTAGACCGCCGTGCGGAACACCTGGCCGGTGCGGCGCAGGGATCGCGCCGCGGCCCCGTCGTCGCCGTCGACGACGACGAGCCGGTGCCGCAGGTGCTTGGCGCGTGAGCGCGCGGCGACGAACGCGACGAGCGCGAGGTCGTCGAACGAGGTGACGCGGCGGGCGTCGAGGAGGACGTCCCCGCCGGGGTCGCCCGGCCCGCCGCCCACGGCGTCGAGGAGGCGCACGCGCAGCGCGGCCGCGTCGGCCGCCCCCACGGCACCGCTCACCACGAGCACGCGGTGGGGTGGCTGGTCGTCACGGGTGAAGCGGGGACTCGGCGCCGTCGCCGGGTCGTCGGAGGAGGTGCTGCCGGACGGACTGCTGGGTCCCACGGGGACCGCCCATCTCCCCCCGCGAGCGGAGGGGCTGCGCCCCGCGGTGGGGCGCTCGGCCACTGTAGCCCCGCTCGCGGTGGTCGCCGGGTTCCACGTCCTCGGGGCGCCCGACCTCGACGCGGCCCTGGCGCTGGCCCGGACCAACCCGGTGCTGCGCGAGGGCGGCGGTGTGGACGTCCGCCCGTGCGCAGCGGCGGGGTCGTCGGGGGGACGCCTACGGTGGCCGCGTGACGGACCCGGTGACCCCGGACGGGCGCTACCTCGTGGTGCGCGGGCGGTTGTGGCGCCGCAGCGACCCCGGCCTGGACCCGGCCGAGCGTGAGCGGCTGGTCGCCGAGCTGATGGCGGCGCGGCGGGCCAAGGGCGCCGCCCTGCGCGCCGGCGACGAGGAGGCCCGGGAGGCGGCGCGCCGGCGCGTGGACGCCGCCAAGCACGCGCTGGGCGAGCGCGGGCCCGTGTGGTGGGACGACGGGGCGCCGGACCTGACCCGGCACCTGGCGCGGACGACGCCGTACGCGGCGTGGTTCGCGGAGCTGGAGGGGGACGGCGCGGACGACCCGGGCTGAGCTGGACCGCCCCGCCCGGTCGTGTCGGAGGCGGACGGCAGGATCCGTCCCGTGCCCGCACCCGACCTGACTCCCTCCCCCGCCGTCGACGTGCCCGCCGGGTACACCGAGCTGGTGGAAGCGCTGAAGGAGCGGGTGCGCACCAGCCAGGTGCGAGCGGCCCGTGCGGCCAACACCGAGCTGCTCCGGCTCTACTGGTCGATCGGGCACGACATCCTCGAGCGGCAGCGCCGGTACGGCTGGGGCAGCAAGGTCATCGACCGCCTGGCCGGCGACCCGCGCGCAGCCTTTCCCGATCACCGCGGTTTCTCCCG
Organism: Kineococcus haloalkalitolerans; assembly: GCF_050871905.1. NCBI lineage: Bacteria > Bacillati > Actinomycetota > Actinomycetes > Kineosporiales > Kineosporiaceae > Kineococcus > Kineococcus haloalkalitolerans. The sequence continues at coordinate 25,617 of NZ_JBJLSH010000047.1, read as the reverse complement.
GCGCAACCTGCACTACATGCGCGCTCTGGCGGCCGCTTGGCCCACGGAAGCCGACTTCGTGCCACAACCTGTGGCACAACTGCCCTGGGGACACGTGCGCCTGCTGCTGGACCGCTTCGACGCCCAAGACCTCCGTGAGTGGTACGCCGCCGGCGCCGCTCAGCAGGGCTGGTCCCGCGGTGTCCTGGAGCACCAGATCGCCACCCGGCTGCACACCCGCCTCGGCGCCGCCCCTTCCAACTCCTCCGTCCACCTGCCCCCGGCCGACTCGGACCTCGCTCAAGCCCTGACCCGCGACCCGTACGTCTTCGACCACCTCGGCTTCACCGAGCCGGTCGCCGAGCGACGGCTGGAGCAGTCCCTCGTGGACCGCATCCAGGAGACCCTGACCGCCTTCGGGCACGGGATGGCCTTCGTCGGCCGTCAGGTGCACTTCCCCGTCGACGACACCGAGATGGTCGTCGACCTGCTCCTGCTCTCGATCGAGCAGGTCCGCTACGTCGTCGTCGAGCTGAAGGTGGGGTCCTTCTCCCCAGCGTACACCGGCCAGCTGGGCGCCTACGTCGCCCTCGTCGACGAGCGCCTGCGCCGCCCGGAGCGCCACGCGCCCACCGTCGGGATCTTGCTGTGCACCCAGGCACCCCGTGAGCAGGCCGTGCGCTACGCCCTGGCCAGTACCGCCGCACCCGTGGCGGTGGCCAGCTACACGTACGACACGCTCCCTCCGGAGGAGCGGGCCGCGCTGCCCGACGCGGCGACCTTGGCCGCGGCCATCACCCCGACGCCCGGGTCGAGCGACGACGGCGAGGACGCGGACGGTCCGGGCTGGGGGTCCGCCCGGGCGGCGGGACCTCCTCGGCACACCCGGCCCGGCGGGCGGCCGCGGCTAGGCTCGCGGTGTGGCCACGGTGTTCGAGGAGATCGACGACGACCTGCGGCGCTGGATCGAGGAGCAGCCGGTGTGGTTCACGGCCACGGCCCCGCTGGACGGTGACGGCCGGGTCAACGTCTCCCCCCGCGGCGGGGACTCGTTCTCCGTGCTGGGCCCGCACCGCGTGGGCTGGGTGGACTTCACCGGCAGCGGCGTGGAGACGGTCGCCCACCTGCGCGAGAACGGGCGGATCTGCGTCATGTTCGCCTCCTTCGGCCAGCGCCCGCGGATCGTGCGCCTGCACGGGCGCGGCGAGGTGCACCTGCCCGGGACGGCGGGGTTCGAGGAGGTCGTGGCCCTGCACCCGCAGAACCCCAGCACCCGTGCGGTCATCACGGTCGACGTGGAGCGGGTCAGCGACGCCTGCGGGTGGGGCGTGCCCGTCATGGAGGTCGTCACCGGCGAGCGGGACCTCATCCGCCGCAACGCGGAGAAGAAGGGACCGGAGGGCATGGACGCCTACCGGGAGCTGAAGAACTCCCGCAGCCTCGACGGTCTGCCGGGGTTGTGACGACGGGCTCGCGGACCGGGCGACGAGTTCCGGGTCGCGGCCGGGTCACCCCTCCGACGGCAGCACCGACCACGACGAGGAGACCCGCGTGCCCACCACCCCGAAGGGCCCCGCCTCGTACTTCCCCTCGATCGAGGGGAAGTACGGCCAACCGGTCGCGCACTGGCAGCGGGCGCTGCGCGAGCAGCGGTCCCGGAACCCCGGGACGCGGCACTCGGACCTGGTCGCCTGGCTGAAGACCGAGCACGGCACGGGCCACGGGCACGCGAACGCCCTGGTGGCGGCCACCCTCGCCGAGGACGCGCGCGGCTGAACCGCCGGACGGCCGCCGGTGGAACGCCTCCCCCGCGGAAAACCGGGTGACCCGGACGGACCGGTCCTGCCACCGTCGTCCTCGTGACCGCGTCGACGCGGCGCCGCCCCGCCGCACCGCGCCGACCCGGAGGAGCACCCGTGCGCCCGACCCTGAGACGTCCTGCCCGAGAGGCGGTCCGGCGCTGCCCGCCGGGTTGCTGGACGTGCGAGCTGGAGGCGGTGCGCCCGCCCGCGACCCCGCTGACCGTGCTGCTGGTGCGGTCCGCCGTGGAGCGCTGCCGGCGCCGCCCGGCGCGCCGGGCCGAGCGGCGCGGCAGCGGGTCGTGGCCGCTGTCGGCCTGGTGGGACGAGACGCTCCGGTAGGCGCAGCCCGGCGGCGGGCGCGTCAGGAGGTCACGGCGTAGGTGGACTGCACGAAACCGGCGCCGAGCACCGCGGTCCGCACGTGCTCGAGGTCGACGTCGTGCTCGAGGTCGCCGAAGAGCGGCAGGCCCCGTCCGAGCAGGACGGGTGCCGTGGTGATGGTCATCTCGTGGACCAGACCGGCGGCCAGGAACGAGCGCACGACCTGCCCGCCGTCGACGTAGACGCGCCGGGCGCCCGCGGCGGTGATCGCCTCGACGGCCGCCGGCACGTCGCGGACGACGCGCACGCGGGCGTCGGCGTCCGCGGCGGCCCGGCTGCTGAGCAAGAGCACGTCGCGCCCCTCGTAGGGCCACGCACCGAACGTCAGCGCTTTCTCGTACGTCCCGCGCCCCATGACGAGGCAGTCGACGTCGGCGATGAACTCGTCGTACCCGGTGTCGCCGGCGTCCGCGCCGCGGCGGGTGAGCCAGTCGATGTCGCCGTCCGGGCGCGCGATGAACCCGTCGAGGCTGGTGGCGATGAAGACGGCGCCGGTGAACGGCGCGGTGCGCGAAGGGGTCGTCGGAGGGGTGCTGGTGGAGGACGTCACGGGTTCTCACCTTCCGGGTCTCGGTTCGTCGTTCGTGCGGGGCGGAGGACGGCGTCGACGGCGGCGTGCAGCTCCTCGCGCAGGGGCCGCGTCCCCGTGAGGGGCCACAGGGCCAGGACGCCGTTGTGGACGAGGTGCACGGTGCGGGCCAGCTCGCCCGGTCCGACGGTGGCGGCGAGCTCCCCCGCCACCACCGCCTCGCGCAGCAGTTCCCCGATCTCCGCCTCCACGCGCTCGGCGTTCGCGGCCGCCAGGGAGCGGAACTCCGGGTCGGTCAGGTCGAGCTGGAGGAAGGTCAGGCTGTTCGCGAGGTCGGCGCGGTCGTGCAGGCCGGCCGTCAGCAGGTCGAGGGCGGCGTGCAGGGCGCCCAGCGGCGAGGTCGCGCCGGACCGGCAGGCGGCGAAGCACGACCGGGTCACCTCCTCGGCGCGGCGGGAGAAGGCGAGCAGCAGGTCCCGCTTGGAGCCGAAGCGCTGGACCAGACCCGCGGCGGACAGGCCCGCCTCGGCCGCGACGGCCGCGAGCGTGGTGCCGTGGACGCCACGGCGCAGGACCACCCGCGCCGTGGCGTCGAAGACGGTCTCGTCGCTGACCGTGCGCGGTCGTGCCACCTGGTCAGCTCCCCTCCCGTACCGTCGGCCACGTTCGTTAACGAACGTACATTAACGAACCGGTGGATTCAACCCACTCCCGCGGACCGGTCGGTCGGCCGCGGCAGCTGACAGCACGGCGACGGACCTCGGCCGGGACGCCCACGTCACCCGTCTCCCGACCGGCCGCGCGCGGTGACCACCTCGCGCAGGCGCTCGGCGTCCCCCGGCTCCATCCCGTACAGCGTCAGGGTGCGGCCCTCACGGGTGCTCACGGTGCTGAAGTCGTCCCACCGGCCCTGGACGCGCACCGCGGTGACGTCCTCCCAGGCGACCAGCCGACCCCGGGGCACGCCTCGGCGCACCCGCACCCCGTCGGGCTCGACGTACGTGCGGGGCGGCCAGCGCCGCGCGGCCGCGAGCGACAGCGGCGAGAGCAGCACGAGGAACGGCAGCACCCGCTGCTGCCACGCGTCGGCCACGACGAGCTGCACCAGCGCGAGCACCGCCACGACCGCGGTCAGCGACGGCCACAGCCACGGCGGGCCCAGGTCCACCGGCGACGCCGTGTACACCGGGCGCAGCCCGGCCCGGCGCAGCTCGTCGTCCTCGTGCGGCACCCGGCCCAGCCTGGCAGCGGGCTCCCGCACCGGGACACCTCCGCACGGGTGAGGTCGCCGGGGTGGACGACGGACCACCGGCCGCTGCGGTCAGGCGGGCCCGGCGGAGCAGGACCGCACGGTCTCCTCGACCAGCTGCTGCGCCACGTCCAGCGCCGCGCCCAGCGCGTCCGCCCCACCGGCCGGCGCGAACACCGCGTCGGCCCGCTCGCGGAAACCGTCCGGCGCACCCGGCAGCCGCCCGGCCGCGGCGACCGCGCCCTTCTCGTTGACCACCCAGCGCCCGGCGTCCGCGTGCAGCGCGTGCGCGCACAGCAGCAGCGCGCGGAACAGGCAGCCGGCCACGTACGCGCTGTCGCCGCGGGGCGCTGCCTTGCGCGCCCCCGCGAGCAGGAACTCCGCCTCCCACAACCCGTCCACGACCGCGTCCCGCAGGAGCGGTGGGTAGCTGCGGGCGGCCCGCTGCAACGCGCTCAGCTCGCCGCCCGGGTCGGTCAGCACGACGGCGAGCGCCGCCTCCCCGGCGTAGGCGTGACCCGGCACGCCGAGCGGGTGCCCGGCCTGCACGTGCCAGGAGAACTCACCCCGCTGCGCCTGCTCCCAGCTGCGCCGCACGCGGTCCAGGTCGCGGTACAGCCAGTCCACGGCGGTGCCGTCGACCACCAGCCACCCCCCGCCGTCCACCCACGGCCCCCACGCACCGGGAGCGGTCACGTCGGCGTCGGGGCCGGCGACCTCGCGGGCCAGGCGCCGCAGCGCCACGACGTCCAGGGGCGGGCGGTAGTACAGGCCGAGGTCGACGTCGGAGTCCGGTGAGTGTTCGCCGCGGGCGCGGCTGCCACCGAGGGCGACCGCCTCCACGCCAGGTACCCGGACGAGGCGTCCGGCCAGGCCCCGCAGGGACGCGTCGCTGAGCACCCGGACAGCGTGGCGGAGCCCGCGCGCCGTGCCCAGCGGTTTCCCGTCCGCGCGGCGGAGCGGCGCGAAACCCGGCGGCGCGCGAGTCCCTCCGTGGGCGACCATCACCCGGTGCCCGTGGAGGAGACGCTGACGAGGGCCGCCGCCGACCTGGCCGCGGGGCGCACCGGCCTGGCCCGGCAGCGCCTGCGCGGCCTCGTCGGCTCGTTCCCCGACCGCCTCGACGTGCGCGCGCAGCTGGCCGACACCTACCGCCGCGAGGGCGACCTCGCCCAGGCCGGGCGCTGGTCCTACCTGGGCGAGCACCGCGACGAGCAGGAGGTGGTGGCGTTCGAGAGCACCTACCGCGACCCGTTCGCGCGGATGCGGGCCCTGTGCTGGCGCACCGACGAGGACAGCGCCGGACCGGGCGCGGCCGCGCGCCTGCGGGCGCTGCGCGAGGAGGCCGAGCGCATCGCCGGCGCGCCCGTGTCCTGGCGGGATCCGCGCGCGCCGGAACCGGTGCTCACCCGGGGCCAGCGGCTCGGCGAACTGCTGGCCGTGGTGGTCGCGCTGGCGGTGTTCGGGCTGGCGCTCGTGGGCCTGGGCTGGCTGGTCGTCACCGGCGCCCGGACGGTGTGGGGCTGGCTGACCTGACGACCCGCGCGGGGCTGCCCCGCCCGCTCACGGGCCGGGGTCCCGACGGGTCAGTCCGGGTACGCCGCCCGGTACTCCTCCAGCGTCATGCCCAGGGACCGCGCGGAGGCGGTGTCCTCCGCGTCGGCGAAGGCGTTCCAGTCGTCGACGACGCGCTGGGTCAGGGGTGTTCCCTCGACGCACAGGAAAGAGCCGCCCCCGGGCAGGTCGGGCGGCGGGGTGCAGGGCGGCGCGTCCTGGTACTGGTCAGGGTCGAAGCAGCTCTGCCAGGCGAGCTGGGAGTGCGCGACGAAGTCGTCCGGGTCGATCCCGGCCAGCTCCTCCTCGGTGGGCTGGTGCGTCACGCACGTGCGCGTGGGCATGGACGTCGCGGGTGGCCCGCCGGCCAGCCACTCGTAGCGCGCGACCTGCTCGTCGATGTTCCCGTCGACGTCCCCGTCGGTGACCGCCTCGGGGACGCCCGTTCCGACGGCCGCCGTGGGCGTCACCGTCACCGGCGCGGTCTGCGTCCCGCACGCCCCCAGCGCCGCCAGGGCCACGAGACCGAGCACCATCGGCAGGAACGGGGAGCGCACCGCACCAGGATCCCCGACCGGGCGCCGGCGCCGCGGCCGGACGGCGCTCGCGTCACCCGTCCACCCCAGCGCGCTCACGGCACGGGGTACGGCTCACCCTCCGGTCGGCCACCGGCGCGCACGGCCAGGCCGCCGTCGGCCGGGGTGCCGCTGCCGCCGCAGGCGACGGCGGCGCGCTCGCCCTCCGGGCCGAGGACGTTGCGCAGGTCGGACTCCGTGGCCCCGGCGGCGAGGATCCGGGTGCCCAGCGGGACGCGGACGCCGTCGGCGAGGACGACCTCCCGCCGGTCCCCGTCCCAGGTGGTGCCCCTGTCCCACACGAGGACGGACGTCTCGGCGTACCCGGGCTCATCGTTGACCAGGAGCAGGCAGCCCTCGACCAGCTCCACGCGACCGAGGGCGGCGGAGGCGTCGTAGGCGCCCTGAGACCCGGTCTTGACGATGACCGGCCCGTCGACGACCGACTCGTCGGAGCCGAGGTCCTCCACCCGCACCTGGGCGCGGCCGGGGTCGCGGCCCAGCTCGCCGCGCTCGCCGGCAGCGTCCAGGCACCGCTCCACGGCGTCGCCGTCGCTGGTGACGAGGGTGTAGCCGTCGAGGTCGATCATCGCCGACGGCCGGGCCACGTCGGGCAGGTCGTCGCACGCGGCGAGGACCCGGTCCACGCGGTCGGCCAGCGCGACCATCTGCAGGTGGGAGAACGGCACCCGCTCCACGTCGACGTGCCCGGCCAGCAGGTCGAGCGGCGCGCCGGCCAGCGGATCGGGGCCCGCGGCGGCGGTGACGGACAGGACGGCGCCGTAGGGCGCTCCCCCCTCGATGACGTCCTGCTCGTCCACGCGGAACCCGGCGTAGGCGTCGGGGAACGTGCACCGCGCCCACGCGTCGAGCGCGAACGCCTCCTGCTGCTCGCGCAGGAACAGCACGGCGCGCTCGGTGGTGAAGCCCATCTCCGCGGCCCACCCCTCATCGACGGCCTCCGGGCCGGGCACGGCGGGCGCCTCCTGCGAGCAACCGGCCAGCAGGTCGGCGCGGGCCCGCTCGACGGCGGCGGAGGCGTCGAGCGCCCGGGGGTCGGGGGACGTGGAGGGCGGCGCGGACCGCTGCCCGCACCCTGCCGCCAGCACCAGCAGGACCACCACCGGCACGACCCGTCGTCCGCGCACGCGTCCCCTCCCCCTCAGCCGTCCCGTCCAGCGTGCCCCGCGGGGGCGCCGACCGGGGGCGTGGTGCCGGCACCGTGACCTGATCGAGTCCCCGCCGGTGGCACGGGCCGGGCTGGCAGGCTGCCGCGGTGGTCACCACCCGCCTGGTCGAGACCGGCGACGCCGAGGTGCTGGCGCGCCTGGTCGTGGACGACCGCGACTTCCTCGCGCCGTACGAGCCGCTGCGCGAGGAGTCGTGGTTCACCACGACCGGTCAGCGCGCGGTCGTCGACGCGGCGCTGGACGAGCACGCGCGGGGCACCTGCCTGCCCCACGTGGTCCTCGACGACGACGGCACCGTCGTCGGCCGCGCCACCCTGTCCGGCATCGTCCGCGGGCCGCTGCAGTCGGGCAGCCTGGGGTACTGGATCGCCGAGCGGGCCGGCGGCCGGGGAGCGGCCACCGCCGCCGTGGCCCGGGTGACGCGGATCGCCTTCGAGGAACTGGGCCTGCACCGGGTGCAGGCCGAGACGCTGGTGGACAACGTGCGCTCGCAGCGGGTGCTGCAGCGCAACGGGTTCACCCGGTACGGGTTGGCTCCGCGGTACTTGCGCATCGCCGGCGAGTGGCGCGACCACGTGATGTTCCAGCTGCTGGACCCGCGCAGTTGACGACGGGGTCCTATCCGCAGGATCACCGCGCCAGCAAGCACGGGCACCGATGAATTCGGTGGGCTCGCGCGGTCTGCCGTCGCAGGACACCGGGAACCACGAGGAGGAAGCGCGCGCGAGGTCGTCGTCCACCACCTGCTGTCCACGGACGGCGTGGCGGAGGAACCCAGCGACTGGACGACCGACGACGGCCCGGAGGTCTTCGGCAACCTCGCCGCGGTCATCGGCACGCAGGACACGGTCCTGCTGGGCCGGCGCACGCACGACTACTGGGCCGGGTACTGGCCCACCTCCGACGTGCAGCCCTTCCCGGACGTCGTCAACCAGACGCCCCAGCACGTCTTCACCTCGACGGCGCCGGAGCTGCGCTGGGACCGCTCGACCTTCGTGACCGGGTCCGCCGCCGGCCACGTGGCCCGGCTGAAGGAGGGGGCGGGCGGTGACGTCGGCGTGCACGGCAGCACGACGCTGGCGCGCTCGCTGCTCGGTGCCGGGCTGGTGGACGAGCTGCGCCTGGTCGTGGCCGCCTCGCTGGCCGGCAGCGGACGCACCCTGTTCGACGTCGGCCCGGACGGCGCGCGGCGGCCGGTGCGGCACCTGCACCTGCCCGACGCGAGGTCCACCCCGGCGGGGACGCTGCTGCTGCACTACGCGTGCTGAACCCCCTGGCACGCCCGGGACGCCGCACCACGGCGCCGGGCGCCCGCCGTCGTGCCGGGCCGGTTCGCCTGCCCGGCGCGGATGACGTCGTCGAGCTTGTCGCGCGTGGCGGTCAGCTCGTCCAGCTGCGCCTGCACGCGGGCACGCTCGGCCAGCAGCCGCTCGTGCATCTCGTCGGTCAGGACGCCGTTCTCCACGCACGGCAGGATCCGCAGGACCGCCTTGCTGCCGAGCCCGGCGGCGTAGAGGTTCTGGATGAACCTGACCCGCTCGACCGCCGAGTCCGGGTAGCGGCGCTGCCCGCCGGCGGTGCGCTCGGAACTCAGCAGGCCCTGCTCCTCGTAGTAGCGCAGCGCGCGGACGCTGACCCCCGCCCGCTCGGCGACCTCCCCGATGCGCACACCAACCTCCCGACCACTCCGACAGGACCTGCTCGACGTCAGGACTTGACCCTCACGTCAGCGTCAGGTCCTAGTGTACGCGGCATGACCACCGCACTCGTCACCGGAGCCAACCGCGGCATCGGCCGCTCCTTCGCCCTCGAACTGCTGGCGCGCGGCGCGACCGTCTACGCGGCCGCCCGGCGCCCGGAGGACGTCGACCTGCCCGGTGCCCGCCCGATCGCCCTCGACATCACCGACCCCGAGGCGGTCGCCGCGGTCGCCGAACTGGCCGGCGACGTCGACCTGCTCCTCAACAACGCCGGCGCCTCCACCGGCGCCGACCTGCTCGGCGACCTGGAGCGCGTGCGCGCCGATCTCGACGTCAACTTCTGGGGGACCCTGTCGGTGGTGCGCGCCTTCGCCCCCGTCCTCGCCGCGAACGGCGGCGGGACGGTCGTCAACGTCGCCTCCGCGCTGTCGTGGTTCGCCGCCCCCGGCGCCAGCGCGTACGCGGTGTCCAAGGCGGCGAACTGGGCCATGAGCAACGCGCTGCGCCTGGAACTGGCCGGACAGGGCACGAAGGTGGTCTCCGTCCACCTCGGCCTGGCGGACACCGACATGGCCGCCGGGGTCGACGGCCCGAAGACCGATCCGGCCGTCGTCGCCCGGCGCACGCTGGACGCCGTCGACGCCGGGCAGTTCGAGGTCGTCGTCGACGACTGGAGCGCGATGGTCAAGGCGTCCCTGGCCGAGGACCCCCGGGAGTTCTACGCGCGGTACCTGCCCGCCTGACGCGCGACCCCCGGCGGTCCCCCGCGCCGTACCCGGAAGGTGCTTGCCGCCGGGGGCCGCCGCGCGTACACCAGCGGGTGAACGGACCGGCCCCACCGACGAGGAGGAACACCGTGGACGACACGCGGACGCAGCGGCGAGGGCTCCCGCCCGCCTGGTTCGTGCACAGCGCCTGGCGGGTGCACCGCGCGCTGCACCGCCTCAGCGGGGGCAGGTTCCTGTGGACCCCGGCGAACCGGCGCGGCTGGGGCGCGCTGCACCTGACGACCGTCGGGCGCCGCTCCGGGGAGCCGCGCGGTGTCGTCCTCGGCTACCTCGAGGACGGCCCGCACCTCGTCACCCTCGCGATGAACGGCTGGGACGAGGGCCACCCCGCGTGGTGGCTGAACCTCGATGCCCACCCCGACGCGGTCGTCCGGCTCGCCGGCCGGAAACCCTTCCCCGTGCGCGCCCGCGAGGCCACCGGCGCCGAGCGCGACCGGCTCTGGCAGCGCTGGGCGTCGGTCGACCCCCGCACGGACACCCACGCCGCGCGGCGCGCGACCCCGACCCCCGTCGTCGTCCTCGAACCCCGGCCGGTCACCGAGGACGGGTGAGCGGCGCGCGGGCCGTCGCAGGTCCCGACCGGCGCGGTCGCCGGTCCCGTCAGTACGCCGGCCGGTCAGGACGGCGCGCGCAGCGGGTCGAGGAGCAGTTCCAAGCACACCCGCCGCCCGAGGTCGTCGAGCCCCGCCTCCTGCTCGGCCCGCCGGTGCCGCAGCAGTTCCGGGCCGGGCCGCGCGTCGGTGAACCCGTGGCGGCGGTACCAGGGCCCGTTCCACGGCACGTCCTGGAACGTCGTCGACGTGAGGCGCGCGAACCCCTCCGTCCGCGCCCAGGAGACCGCGGCGCGCAGCAGCGCCGTCCCCAGCCCGCGGCGGGCGTGGTCCGGGTGCACCGACAGCTGCTCCAGGTGCGCGGTCCCGTCGAGCACCTCCAGGCGGGCGAAACCCACCGGCGGGCGGCCGGCGACGAGGACGCACGCGGCCCCCGCCAGGTCGGCGACGTCCGCGGCACCGGCGGGCAGGTCGATCCCGACGTCCGCGAACAGGCGGTCCGCCGCCAGCTCCACCGCGGGCAGCAGCGGCAGGTCGGCGGCCTCGGCGCGCCGGACGGGACCGTTCACGAGCTCAGCGTGCCGCACCGTCGCCGCCCACGGCGACGGTGCGCGAAACCCGTTGACCTGCGGCCCCGCGACCGGTCAGCGTCGCCCCGTGGACGTCGTCGTCGAGGTGGGTGACTGGGAGCACGACTGCTGCGGCGGGGCCGTCGAGCGGGACCAGGTGGTGGACCTGCGCTGCATCCGCTGGGTCGACCCGGCGGGGCAGGTGCACCTGGTCGAGTCGCACCACGACACCGGCGTCCACGCCGGCGAACGGGTCCGCGGGCGGGTCGTCGACCTGCACGTCGTCGAGGACGGCGTCGCGCGCGAGGTCCTGCGCGTGCCCAGCGGGCAGGCGCTGACGGGCTGGGACCCGCACGACGACGGCCACCTGGAGGACCCGTGGACCGGCGAGGTGCTGACCACCACCGCGCGGGAGTTCCTCGTCACCGTCCGCACCGCCGAGGGGCCCGGGACGCGGGCGTGACGGCGGCGGAGGGGCCGGAGGCGCTGCGGGCGGCGCGCGCGGCAGCCACCGCGCGCGGTCTGCGGGTGGAGGACGCGGTCGTCCTGCACGCCTCGAACGCGCTGACCGTCCGCCTGCTGCCGTGCGACGTCGTGGCCCGCGTCGCGCGCCCGGGGCGGCGGTCGGCGCGGTTCCAGGTGGACCTCGCCGTGCGCCTGGCCGAGCGCGGCGCTCCCGTCGCCGTCCCCGATCCGCGGGTGGGACCGCACGTGCACGAGGTCGACGGGTTCACGGTCACGCTGTGGACCCACCACCCGGCCGCGGCGGCGGAGGTGGCGCCCGCGCCGTACGCCGCAGCGCTGACCCGCTTCCACGCGGCGGCGCGCGGCCTGGACGTCGCCGTCCCGCGGTTCACGGAGCGGGTGGAGCAGGCGCAGCGGCTGCTGGCCGACCGCGAGCGCACACCGGACCTGGACCGGGCGGACCGGGAGTTCCTCGCCACCACGGTCGAGCGGCTGGGGCGGCAGGTCGCCGCGAGCGGTGCCGCCGAGCAGGTGCTGCACGGCGAGCCGCACCCCGGGAACGTGCTGGCCGCCGAGGGCGGCCCCGTCTTCGTGGACCTCGAGACGTGCTGCCGCGGGCCGGTGGAGTTCGACCTCGCGCACGCCCCGGAGGAGGTCGCCACCCACTGCCCGGGCCTCGACCAAGCCCTCCTGCGCCGGTGCCGGGTGCTCGTCCTGGCCGTCGTCACCACGTGGCGCTGGGACCGCGACGACCGGTTCCCGGACGGGCGGCGGCTGGGCCGGGAGTGGCTGGCGGACGTGCGCGCGGCCGTGGCGCGCGACGGGGGCGACCACGCCGGATGAGCGTCCCCCGCGGGCAGCACCGCGCTCACCGGGTGGCGACCAGCAGCGGCGCGTCGGCCACGAGCTCGTCCGCGGCGCGGTCGAAGGCGTCCGCGACCCCCTCGGTCACGAGCCGGACCGCCGGGACGTACCCGTCCGCCGCCGCGGCGCGCAACCCGTCGGCGTGCTCGCGCGCGCGGCGTTCCACCGCGGCCAGCACCGTCGCGACGTCACCGTCCCAGCGGTAGGCCTCCAGCAGCAGCCGCAGCCGGCGAGCCCGCTCCGCCACGACCCGCGGGCCGCCGGGGAAGCCGTCGGCCGCGGCGACGTCGCGGGCGCTCAGCGGCACCCACGCCAGGGCGCTGAAGGCCAGGTCGCGCAGCGGGTCCGCGGGGGCGGCGAGCTCCCAGTCGACGAACCCCACCAGTTCCCCCGCGTCCGGGTCCGCGGCCGTGGGCAGCGGCCGCCACACCGCGTTGTACGGGGCGGCGTCGTGGTGGCCGACCACCTCGCCGGGGCGGACCTCGTCGTGGTCGCCGCCCCAGCGGGCACCGGGCGGCGGGACGAACGAGCGGACGGCGTCGTGGAAGTCGCGCAGCCACGCCCCCGCGGCGACGAGGGCGGCGTCCCCGCGCGCCCACGCCGGCCACGGCCGCTGCTCCCCCACCGTCAGGCCGGGCAGGAACGTGAGGACCTCGCGACCCTGCTCGTCGAACCCCAGCGCTCGCGGAGCGCGGTGGAACCCGCTGCGGTGCAGGTGCTCCAGCAGGGCGTGGACCGCGGGCGTGTGGTCGCCCGCGCGGCGGCGCACCGTGTCCCCGGCCCGGACGGCGCCGTCGTTGCGGCCACCCGGCAGGCGCTCCTCCACGACCGGCGAGCCTAGGGGTGCATCGGCTCCTGCGGGGAGTCCCGGGCGGCCGCCGCCGGGCCCGGCAGGTGACCGCGGTAGGTCCACGCGCAGCCGCGGCGCGAGGCCGCCACCCGCAGGGCCCGCAGCGCCCGGCGCACCCCCGGGGAGGTGCGCCGGACGGCCGTGAGGTCCACGACGAGCACGTCGCCGCGGGTGGCCGCGCGCAGGTCCCGGACCACCCCGGCCAGCGCCGGTCCCGTGGGGTCGGCGGGCAGGTGCACGACCGGCGCGACGGGCACGGCGGTTCGGGCGGTAGGACGGACGCTCACGGGGCCTCCGGGAGGGACGTCGTTCGCGGTCAGGGGACGCGCAGGTTCTCCAGCGCGGCGGCGGAGCGGACGCGCCCCGTGAGGGCCGTCGCCAGCAGCCGGCAGGCCAGCGCCACCAGCGCCGTCACGACGACGAGGGCGACCAGCGGCACCAGCACCGCCCACGCGACGCCCCCGGCGGTGCCCGCCGCCGCGCCGCCCACGAACAGCAGCGAGTACGGCACGGCCGCGACCAGGAAGCCCAGCACGACCGCCGGGACCGCCGTGCGCGCCAGGCACAGCGCCTGCACCCGCACCAGCCGGCGGACCTCCGCGCCCAGCGCCGCCGTCGAGGCCACCGCGCGGCGGTTGCCCAGCAGGTGGTCGGTCAGGCTCAGCAGCAGGGCCGCGACGGCGACGACGGCGGCGACCAGCCCGACGGCCGCCGCGAGCCCCGCGCCGCCGAGGTAGAAGGCCACGTCGCTGGGGGCGTACCCGCCGTCGGACGCCTCGCCGGCGCGCTCGGCGAGGACCTGCCCGCTCAGCGAGGCCTCGACGCCGAACGAGAGCCCGCACACGAACAGCACGCCCGCGGTGCCCGTCACCGCGGCGGTGCTGCCGCGCCGCTGCGCGTCGGCCAGCAGGCCCGCCGCGCGGTCGCGGCCACCGGAGGACCGGCGGCGGGGACGGCGGCGGGGACCGCGCGCGGCAGCCGCGCCGTCGAAGCCCTCCCCGCCCGCGGGGGCGACCCGGACGCGCACCGTGGAGGCGGCCGAGCGCGCCGCCCCGGCACCCGCGGCCAGCGCGAACAGGACCACGGCGACCACGACGAGGACGGCGAAGACCACCGGGCTGCCGCCGCCCAGCGGGCCGGCGAACAGGGCGGCCACCCCGCCGACCGCGGTGAGCAGCACGAACAGCCGCGACGGCACGCGGACGGGCATCCCGCTGCGCTGCAGCGCCTGCGCGGCGTCGCGGCGGTGACCGGCGACGGCCAGCGCGCGGGCCGTGACCCACAGCAGGCCGACGACGGCGAGCCACAGCAGCGGCGTCCACCACTGCGGCCGCGGCAGCAGCCGGGTCCCCTCGGGCAGCGCCACGCCCAGCAGCAACCACAGCAGCAGGTACACCGGTGCCGCCAGCAGGGCGCCGCGCACGAACGCCGCGCTGGTGCGCGCGACCCGCAGGCGGCGCAGGTCCGCCCACGAGGCGCCCGCCACGAGCAGCCGTCGCGCCCGGCGCTCCTCCACGACCCTGCCGACGCGCAGGGCCTGGACCGCGAGCGCCAGGAACGGCAGCACGAGCAGCACCGCGGCCACCACGGCGCCCGGGCGCAGGCCGGGTTCGGCCAGGAACGGCGCCAGGCCCCCACCGGCCTGGAACTGCTCCTCCGACACGGTCGTCCCGTCGGCCTCCGTCCACACCGTCGTGCCGATCAGGACGGTGTCCCGCACGGTCGCCACCGCCCCGGCGATCAGCAGGCTCACGCCGATCCCCGTCGCGGCCGCCGTCGTGGCCCGCGAGCGCACGCGGTCGGCGCGCGAGCGCACCGCGGTCATCGCCCGCACCGCCTCCGGCCGCAGCGCCGACCTCCGCGGCCCGCGCGCCGGCGGCGCGGCCGTCGCGGCGCTCACCGCAGCACCGACTCGCGCTCGACGGAACCGTCGCGCAGGCGGACCTCGCGGTCGGCCAGGGCCGCGGCGGTGTTGTCGTGCGTCACGAGCACGACCGCTCCCCCGTCGCGGCGGGCGACGGACAGCAGGAGGTCCAGCGCGTCCTGGGCGCCGACAGCGTCGAGGCTGGCCACGGGCTCGTCGGCCAGCAGCAGGCGCGGGGAGGTGATGAGGGCGCGGGCGATGGCGGCACGCTGCGCCTGCCCGCCGGACAGCTCCTCGGGGACAGCGGTGCCGGCCTGCTCCAGGCCGACGCGGGCGAGCGCGTCGCGCGCCGCGGTGCGGGAGGCTCCGAGGTCCCCACCCTCCAGCAGCAGCGGCAGGGCGACGTTGTCCTCCAGCGCCATGTCCGGCACCAGCTGCCCGTACTGCAGGACGATGCCCACCTCGCGCCGGCGCAGCACCGCCCGGGCGGGTTCGTCCAGGCCGGCCAGGTCGCGCCCGAGCAGGTGCACGTCCCCGGCGTGGGGTTTCAGCAGACCGGCGGCGACGTGCAGGAGCGTCGACTTGCCGCAGCCGCTGGGCCCGGTCACGGCGACCACCTCGCCGGGGCGGACGGTCAGCGAGACCTCGCGCAGCGCGGGGGTCCGGGCGTAGGCGTGGCTGACGGCGCGCAGCGCCAGCAGCGGCTCAGCGGTGGCCGCGGCGTCGCTGTCGGCGGATCGGTTCATCGGTCGTCCTCCCGGTCGGGCGTGGCGCGTCGTCCTCGGTCGATCGCCGCGGCGGCCTCGTCCAGCCACCGCAGGTCGGCGTCCAGGTGCAGCACGGCGTAGCGGCGCGCCAGCCGGCCGCCCAGGTCGCCGGGTCCGTCGTCCCCGGTGCTCAGGGAGCGCATGTGCCGCAGGTGGGCGACGCGCTGGTCGCTGACCAGCGCGGACGCGGACCGGTCCGCGGAGCCGGTGCGCAGGGCCGCGATCGCCTTGCGCACCAGCTCCTCCGTGCCGGAGACGGTGGGCGGCGCGGGCTGGGCCAGCCAGTCCCGCAACCGCTCCCGCCCGGCGTCGGTGACCGCGTAGACGGTCCGTTCCGGCCCCCCCTCGGAACGGGTCTCGACCACCTCGGCCAGTCCGTCGCGCACGAGCCGCCCGAGCGTGGCGTACACCTGCCCGAAGGGCAGGGGCTTGGCGTCGGGGAACCACGCGTCGTACTCCCTCTTCAGGTCGTACCCGTGCGCGGGACCCCGCGACAGCAGCGCCAGGTGCAGCTCGACCATGGACATGACCGGACACTACACCGCAAGTACGTACTGAGTGAATAGTCGGACCGGGTCCACCCCGCCGTGCGAGGCGGTGCGTACAGGATCGCGACCCTCGTCGAGGGACACGCCGGTGCGAGGACGCGCCAGCACGGCGTGTCGGGCGATGACGGTCGCGATCCCGTACGGGCGGTCTCCGCGTCGGCGTCGACGCAGGAGCACGCGCCCTCAGGACGGCCACCACCGGACCCCGACGTGCCGCGACGCCACGGCCGGACCGGCCGGACGCACCGCTCACTCGAACGGGTCGGGTCCCCCGTCCTGCCCGCCGCGCTCGGCGCGGGCGGGCCGGATGCCGCCGCGGACCCCCGCCCGGACGACGCGGTGGACGACGTGGGCGGTGACGGGCGAGCGGCGAGCGCCCGCAGCGGTCCCGGCAGGCCGGTCAGCGCACGTCCCGCAGGTGCGCGGCCAGGTCGTGCAGGCTCTCCAGGCGGGACGACTCGTCCAGCGGCCCGGCGCCGGTGCGGTCCAGGTGCACCGCACGCAGCCCGGCCGCGCGGGCGCCCAACACGTCGACCTCGTGGTCGTCGCCCACGTACAGGACCTCCGCGGGCGCAAGGCCGAGGCTCTCGCACACGGCGTGGAACGCCCGCGGGTCGGGTTTGGCGAACCCCAGCTCGACGGCGGTCAGGACCGGGCCGAGCCGGCCGGTCAGGCCGATCGCGGCGATCTTCGCGTTCTGCTGGTCGCCGGGGCCGTTCGTCAGCACCGCGGTGCGCAACCCGCTCTCCCGCAAGAGCTCCAGGGCGACGTCGATGTCGTCGTACCCGGCCCACGCCCGCTCGTAGGCGGGCAGGAAACCCCCGGTGAACAGGGCGTCCAGCGCGTCGTCGTCCCCGACCGGCAACTCGAGCAGGGGCAGAACGTCCCGCAGGCGCCCGCGCCGCTGCTCGGCGAAGTCCACCTCGCCCTCGCGCCAGGCGCGGAACCACCGCTCCTCCGCCCGCAGCCACGCGGCCTCCAGCTCCGCGGTGCTTGTGCGGCCCAGCGCGGCCACCCACGCGCGCAGGCCGGCCCGGGCGGCGGACGGGTGGTCGAACAGGGTCCCGTCCAGGTCGAAGACGACGGCCCGCAGCACCGGCGCGGCGGGACGGGCGGTGTCGGGTCCGGTCACGGCTCCATCGTGCGCCACGGGGCCCCCGGCGCGGGCGGCCACCGCAGCCGGGCGGCGAGGTCGCCGGGGGCCGCGGCGAACGCCCGGTCGAGGGCCTCGGGGCCCTCGGTGAAGTGCGACCAGCCCTCCACGTGGACGGGCACGACCGCGCGGGGCCGCGCCAGCGCGCACAGGCGCACGGCCTCCCCGGCGTCCATCGTCCAGCGCAGCGGGCCGGTGACGGGGAAGCGGACGGCGCCGGCGTGCAGCACGACGGTGTCCACCACCAGCTCCCGCGCGACGCGCTCGAGCGCCGGGTGGAGCACCGTGTCGCCGGTGATCCACAGGACGCCGTGCCGCTGGGTGTCCCAGGCGAGCGCGAAACCCACGACCGCGCCGGCGAAGGGGCGGCTGAACCGGGGACCGTGTCGGCAGGGCGTGGCGGTCACGCGCACCGGCGGCCGGCCCGGTGCGCGCAGCAGGACGCTGTCCCCCGGCGCGAGGCCGACGACCGGCCCGGTGCCCGCCCGGCGCAGCCGGCGGGCCCCGGGTCCGGTGGTGACGACGACCTGCGTGCGCTCCAGGAACGCGCGGCCGAGGTCGTCGAGGTTGTCGGCGTGGTGGTCGTGACTGAGCAGGACCGCGTCCACCGCGCCGACCTCCCCGGGCGTCAGGGCGGGGCCGGACCGCTTGCGCGAGCCGGTCCCCCACCCGAACGCGTAGCGGCCGGGCGGGTCGAAGGTGGGGTCGGTGAGGAACCGCCAGCCGTGGACCTCGACGAGGACGGTCGGCCCGCCGAGGTGGGTCAGGACCGCTCCTCCGTCGTGCGCCCGGCGCCCGCCCACGGTGCCCTACCCGCCCGCGCGCTGCGCGCCGCTGAGCCCCGCGCGGCCGGCGCCGCCGCGGCGGACCGGGAAGCGCAGGGCCCACTCCAGGGCGTCGTCGGCGACCGCCTCCCACCCGTCGACGAGGGCGGACAGGTGCGGGCGGCCGGGGAACTCGTGGATCTCCGTGACGGCGCCCGTCCTGCTCTGGACCGCGTGCACGGCGCGGCTCAGGGACGCGGGCACGGTGTGGTCGGCGCCGTTGGCGTGCAGGAGCAGCGGCGGGCGGTCCCGGGCGGTCAGGTCCACGGCGTTGGCGGGGCGGGAGCTGAGGGACGCGGTCGCGGCCTGCCACAGCGGCCGGCCCGGCGTGGGCGCCCAGTGCTCCTCCCACAGCGCGTCGGACTCGCTGCGGGACAACGTGTTGGCGAAGGCGTAGTGCCACTGCGCCTTCGTCAGCGCCACCGTCCGGTGGCGGTTGGCCGGGGTGCGCAGCACCGCCCAGCCGCTGCGCAGGGTGCTCAGCGGCAGCTGGTTGACGCCCTTGACGGACGCCGGGGAGATCGCCACCCCGGCGGAGCCGAGACCGCGGTCCAGCAGCAGCTGCACCACGAGCCCGCCGAAGGAGTGCCCCACGAGGACCGGCTGCTCCGGCAGGTCGGCGAGCACCCGCGCGTAGGCGTCGACGACCTCGGTCAGCCCGACGTCGCTGCGGCGCCCGGCGCCGCGGTAGCGCTCGCGCAGCTCGGGCAGGGGAGCCTCCATCCCCGGCCACTCGGGGGCGAGGGTGGTGTGGCCGCGGGCCTCGAACCGGTCGCGCCACGCCTGCCAGGAGGCCGAGCTGAGCCAGAGCCCGTGGACGAAGACGATCGTCCGGGTACCGCCGGCGCCGGTCGGGGAGGTGGACACGGTCCTCACCTCCCCGCCGCGTCGAGGACCACGTCGGTGACCTCGTCGGGGTGGCTCGTCATCACCACGTGCGAGCTGCGCACCTTGCGCGCGGTGGCTCCCGCGCGCTCGGCCATCGCGAACTGCGCCGGCACCGGGATGAGACCGTCGCGGGTGGCGACGACGTACCAGGACGGGATCGACCGCCACGCGGGCGGGCCGGACGGTTCCACCAGCGAGGACAGCACCCCTGGCCGCTGCGTGGCGGCCATGACGGCGACCTGCCGCTCGGGCAGGTCGCCGGCGAAGATGCGCCGGAACTGCGCGGGGTCGACGTAGGCGTCGGCGTCCTGGTCGCCGCCGCCCGGGTAGGGGCGCAGGACGAGGTTGTCGACCACGTCGCTGTGGCCACCGCCGAGGGAGTTGGCCGCGGCGACCGACTCGCCCTCGTCCAGCGCGTAGGCGGCCGCGTAGACGAGGGCGGTGACGTGCGGGTTCCCGGTGGCGGCGTTCGTGATGACCGCACCGCCGTAGGAGTGCCCGACGAGCACGAGGGGCCCGGGGACGGTCGACAGGAACGTGCGCAGGTACTCGGCGTCGGAGGAGAGGCCGCGCAACGGGTTCGCGGGGGCGAGGACGGTGTGCCCGCGCCGCTGCAGGCGCTCGACGACCCCGTTCCAGCCGGAGGCGTCGGCGAAGGCGCCGTGCACGAGCACGACGGTGGGACGGGTGCGGCCGCGGGCCGCCGCCGGCGTGGCGGTGCCGGTGCCGACGGCGGCGGCCAGCGGGGCGGCGAGGGCCGCGGTCAGCAGGGGCCGGCGGGCGGGACGGGCGGGGTCGTCGGGGGTGGCGCTCACGGGGTCAGCTCCTCACGGGGTGGGCGGTTCCGGTGGCGGTGCGGTGGGGGGTCCAGGAGTGCGGGAGGTGCGGGGAGGTCAGGACTCGACGAAGGCGAGCAGGTCGGCGTGCAGGCGCTCGCGGTCGGTGTCGGGCAGCGCGTGGCCGGAGCCCTCGTAGACGGTGAGCCTCGCGCCGGGCACCATCGCCGCGGACCGCTGCCCGCCGACGGCGAAGGGGACGATCTGGTCGTCGTCGCCGTGCACGACCAGGGTGGGGACGTCGATGCCGCGCAGGTCCTCGCGGAAGTCGGTGGCCGAGAACGCGGCGATGCACTCGTACGCGGCGCGGTGCCCGCACGCGGTGCCCTGCGACCAGAACGCGTCCCGGAACCCCCGGCTGACGTCGCCGTTCCGGTTGTGCCCGAAGAACGGGCCGTCGGCCAGGTCGCGGTACAGCTGGGAGCGGTCCGCGGCCTCGGCGGCGCGCATGTCGTCGAACACCTGCACGGGCAGGCCCTCGGGGTTGTCGTCGGTGCGGACCATGAGGGGCGGCACGGCGGAGACCAGCACCAGCTTGGACACGCGGGAACTGCCGTGCCGGGCGAGGTAGCGCACGACCTCCCCGCCGCCGGTGGAGTGCCCCACGAGCGTCAGGTCGCGCAGGTCGAGGGCCTCGACGAGGCGGGCGAGGTCGTCGGCGTAGGTGTCCATCTCGTTGCCGTGCCACGTCTGGGTGGAGCGGCCGTGCCCGCGGCGGTCGTGGGCGACCGCCCGGTGGCCGTTCTCGGCGAGGAAGCGGGCGGCGGCCTCCCAGGCGTCGGAGTTCAGGGGCCAGCCGTGGCTGAGCAGGACCGGTGAGCCTCCCGACCCCCAGTCCCGGTAGAAGATCTGCGCGCCGTCGTCGACGGTGATGTGGGGCACGGGTTCCTCCTCGGCCTCGGGGTGTCCGGTCGTCCCGGCACCCGGAGCCTCCCGCCGTGGACCCGCTGCGCGGACCACGTGGAGCACGTGGTCCGCCACGCGGTCCCGTGGCCGCCGCGGGCGGGTCCGCTCAGCCGCGCGGGTCGCCGAGGCGGTCGGCGAGCTGGCGGCGCGAGGAGACGCCGAGCTTCGCGAACACCTTGCGCAGGTGGTAGTCCACGGTGTTCACGCTGAGGAACAGCGACGCGCCGATCTCCGCGTTGGTGGCTCCCGAGGCGGCCAGCCGGGCCACCGTCGCCTCCTGCGCGGTCAGGTCCGCGCCCGCTCCGCCCGCCCCACCCGCCCCGCCCGTCCGGCCCGCCGCGCTCGCGACCGCGGGGCCCTCGCCCAGGGCGGCCAGCTCGCGGCGGGCGCGCTCGGCGAACACCGGCGCCCGCGCCTCCTCGAACAGCGCGGCGGCGCGGCGCAGCTGCTCCTTGGCGGCGCCGCGGCGCCTGGTCCGCCGCAGCTGCTCGCCGTGCAGCAGGTGCGCGCGGCCCAGTTCCACCTCCAGGTCCCACGCGGCCAGGGCGTCCTCGGCCGCCCGGAAGAGCTCCTCCGGCTCGTCCTCCAGCAGGGCCCGCGAGCGCAGCGCCGTCCCCCGCGCCCACAGCGACCCGTTGGCGGCGGCGACCGCCTCCAGCTCCCGCACCACCTCCTCCGCCCGCTCGCGGTGCCCGCTGCGGACCGCAGCCTCGGCCAGGTCGGGCAGCACCAGCGGCGTGACGTGCAGGAACGGGTCGTCCACCAGCGGCGCGAGGGTGGCGTGGGCATCGCGGTACCGCCCCTCCGCCAGCGCGCGGATGCCCAGGGCCGTGACACCCGCCGCGTGCACGCCGCCGAAACCCGCGGCGGCCGCTCCCTCGGCGACGGCCAGGACCTGTTCCCGCGGGGCGCCCGACCACGCCAGCAGCGCCACGTTCACCACGTGCTCGGCGTCGTAGCCGATGGCGCGCCGCAGCTCGCGCACCTGCTCGATGCACTCGGCGGCGCGGCGCGGGGTGCCGCCCTGCAGCTCGGCCGACGACAGGATCCACAGGCTGGTGTCCAGCACCTGCAGCGAGCCGGCGTCGCGGGCGGCCGCGACCGTGCGCTCCAGCAGGGCGCGCCGGGCGGGGGCGTCCCACAGCGCGGTGGTCAGCGCCACGCTGGTCGGGCCGTACAGCAGCAGCTGCTCGTCCGGCAGGCCGCTGATCTCCTCGACGGCGCGCCGCAGCGCGGGGACGGCCTCGCGGTGCGGCAGCAGCACCAGCGCGCCGAGGGCGTGCAGGACCACCGAGGCGGTCCCGCCGGCCAGCGCGGCCCCCGCGCGCAAGCGCTCGCCCAGCTGCCGCAGGGGAACCCCGCTGGCCGCGCGCTCGGCGGGCAGGGTGTGGTCGAAGGCCTTGACGAGGGCGAGCTGCTCGGCCGCCGTGTCGTGGCCGTGGAAGCAGTCCGCCGCGGCCAGGACGTCGGCGCCCGCCCGGGTCAGCGCGGGGTCGGCGGTGAACAGGGCGAGGCCGGCGCGCAGGACCAGCGACCGGCCGCGCGCCAGGGGGTCGAGCTCGTCCTCGTCGACGTCGTCGAGCAGGTCCTGCGCGCGGTGGGCGGCACCGGCGCCCAGCGCGGCCTCCGCCGCGGCGACCCGCCGGGCCGCCCGCTGCCCGCCGGTCGGTGTCAGCTCCGCGGCGCGCGCCAGCACGCTGGCTCGCGAGGACAGGCCCCCGCGGCGGCCGGCCAGGTCCGCGACGCGCTCCAGCTGGTCGGCCACCGCGGCGTCGGTGCCCAGCGTCGCCCGGGCGGCGTGCCACGCCTGCAGGTGCACCAGCCCACCCACCGCCGTCGCCGTGGACAGGGCGCGGTGCACGCGGCGGCGCTCGGTCCCGGCGGCGGCGTTGTAGGCCGCGGCCTTCACCAGCGGGTGCCGGAACCGCACGAGGTTCCCCAGCTCGACCAGGCCGGCGGACTCGGCTTCGTCCGCGGCCGTGGCCGGCAGGCCCAGCTCCAGGGCGGCGGTGGCGATGACGTCCACGGTGCCCGTGGAGTCGGCCGCGGCGACCAGCAGCCAGCGCTGCACGTGCGCCGGCAGGTCACGCACCCGGCGCAGGTAGTGCGCCTCCAGGTGGCGCCCCACCGGCAGGGGCTCCTCGGCGAAGCTGGACTCCGTCAGGTCCCGCACGCCCAGCTCGCCGGCCAGGTCGATCAGCGCGAGCGGGTTGCCCCCGGTGGCCGCGGCGATCCGCGCCGCCGCGGCCGGGTCGATCGCCCGCGGCAGCGACGACCGCAGCAGGGCGGCGGCCGCGTCGGGCGCGAGCCCCTCCAGCCGCAGCGTCGCCACGCCGGCCGTCCGCGCGGCCAGGTCCGGCTCATCGCGGGCCGCGACCACCAGGGCCACGGACTCCGCCCGCAGCCGGCGGGCGACGAAGGCCAGGGCGTCCGCGGACTCCTCGTCGAGCAGGTGGGCGTCGTCCACGGCGCACACCAGCGGCGCCTCCTCCCCCGCCGCCGCGAGCAGGCCCAGGACGCCCAGCCCGACGAGGAACCGGTCGGGGGGCGGCCCCTCGGCGGCGCCCGCCGCGACGCGCAGGGCCCGCTGGTGCTGCTCGGGCAGAGCGGCCAGGTGCCCGCGCAGCGGGGTCAGCAGGCGCTGCAGCGCGGCGAACGGGAGCGTCGCCTCGGCCTCGTACCCGTCCACCTGCAGCAGCTGCGCGCCGGGCAGGTGCGACGTCGCCGCGCGCAGGAGCGCGGTCTTGCCGATGCCCGGGTCGCCCGTCAGCAGCAGCGCACCGCCGCGGCCGTTGCGAGCCCGCCCCAGCAGTTCACCGACGCGCTGCAGCTCGCCGTCGCGACCGAGGAGCCCGGGGCTGCCCACGGGCGCGGACTGTAGCCAGGTCGCGGCGGTGCGACCAGGGTCGGCGGGGACCGGCCCGGCTAGGGTCGGCGGGTGCTCCGCCGCCGCAACGCCTACGCCTGCGCCGTCGTGGCGCTCCTCGCCCTCGTCGCGTCGGGGGCGGTGGCCAGCAGCGGCCTGCGGGCCCTGCTGCTCGTCGTGGCCGTCGCGGCCGGCGCCGCGGCCGCGGTGGTCTTCGCCAAGCTGGGGCGCGACCCGAACGGCCCGCCCGGGCAGCACTGACGCCGACCCGTCAGACCGGCGGTTCCGGGTCGTACTGGATGCCGCGGCGCACCTGCCGCGCGCGCTCCTCCCCCGCCAGCCGGCGCACCAGGTGCAGGGCCATGTCGATGCCCGCGGAGACCCCCGCGCTGGTGACGACGTCGCCGTCGTCGACCCAGCGGGCCTCGCGGTCCACCCGCACGCTCGGGTCCAGCTCGGCCAGCAGGTCCAGCGCGCCCCAGTACGTCGTGGCCGGCCGGCCCGCGAGCAGGCCCGCCGCCGCGTGGACGAGCGAGCCGGTGCACACGCTGGTGGTCAGCGACGCCGCCGCGGCGGTTGCCCGCACCCACGCCAGGTGCTCCTCGTCGCGCAGCAGCGGCCGGGTCCCCGCACCGCCGGGGTGCAGCAGGACGTCGAGGGCGGGGGCGTCTTCCAGCGCGTGCTGCGGGGTGATCACCATCCCCTTCGCGCACGTGACGGGCCGGCCCCCGCGGGCGAGGGTCGTGACGGCCCACCCGTCGCCGGGGTGGTGCTGCGTCCAGTACGCGAGGACCTCCCACGGGCCGACGGCGTCGAGCTCCTCCACGCCGTCGAACAGGAGGACGCCGATGGTGCGGGGCGCGGGCTCGGTGCTCACGCCGTGATCCTGGCAGGCCCGCCGCTGTCCGTGTGAGGAGCGGAAGGGCGGGTAGGCACCCGGGGACGGCGACCGCGCGACGAGAGGTGCACCCCGTGTCCCAGCCCCCGCAGCAGCAGACCCCTCCCGGCACCACCGGGGAGATGGACCCGGCCCCCGACCACGGCGAGCGCAGCTACCGCGGCACCGGCCGGCTGGAGGGCAAGAAGGCCCTGATCACCGGCGGCGACAGCGGCATCGGCCGCGCCGTGGCCATCGCCTACGCCCGCGAGGGCGCCGACGTCGTCATCAGCTACCTCGACGAGCACGAGGACGCCCGCGAGACCGCGAAGTGGGTCGAGGAGGCCGGCCGCAAGGCGGTGCTGGTCCCCGGTGACCTCGCCGACCCCGCGCACTGCCGCGCCGTCGTCGCCAAGACCGTCGACGAGCTCGGCCGCGTCGACGTCCTCGTGAGCAACGCGGCGTTCCAGATGAACCGCGAGTCCATCGAGGAGACGCCCGACGAGGAGTTCGAGCGCACCATCGCCACGAACATCAGCGCGTTCTGGCACCTGACGAAGGCCGCCCTGCCGCACATGCGGGAGGGTTCCTCGATCATCGGCAGCAGCTCGGTGAACTCCGACACCCCCAGCCCCACGCTGCTGCCGTACGCGGCGACGAAGTCCGCCATCGCGAACATGGTCGCCTCGATGGCGCAGCTGCTCGCCGAGCGCGGCATCCGCGCCAACAGCGTCGCGCCCGGTCCGGTGTGGACGCCGCTCATCCCGGCGACCATGCCGGAGGAGAAGGTGGAGAGCTTCGGGCAGCAGGTGCCGATGGGCCGCCCCGGGCAGCCCGCGGAACTGGCCCCGGTGTACGTGATGCTCGCCTCCGACGAGGCCAGCTACGTCTCCGGCGCCCGCATCGCCGTCACCGGGGGCAAGCCGATCCTCTGACCCCTCGCGGGTCGGCGCGGGGGGGGGGGGGGGGGGGGGGGGGGGGGGGGGGGGGGGGGGGGGGGGCGGGGCGGGGGGGCGGGGGGGTGGTGGTGGGTGGTGGGGTG
>NZ_JBJLSH010000046.1:0-29615 GCF_050871905.1 Kineococcus haloalkalitolerans | reverse complement strand
CGGAGCGCGCGCAGTGGGGCCCAGGACAGCGTCGTGTGGCCCGGCCGCGGGGCCAGGGGGGGGGGGGGGCGGGCCCCCCCCGCCCGGGGGGGGGGCCCCCCCCCCCTGCCCCTGGTGCCCTGACGGCGAGGCCGTGCCGGGACAGCGCGCCGGGCACGTCAGCGCGCGGCGGCGCGCAGGGCGCGGGCCCCGGCGAGGTCGACGACCTCGGGGCCGTGGTCGGCGACCGCCGCGACGGCGGCCAGCCGGGACGCGGCCAGCGCGCTCAGCCGCTCGGCGCGGCGGACGGCCACCTCGGCGCGGCGCTCGGCCCGCACGGCGCGGGCCAGCCGCGCACGGGCCGAGCGCCGGTGCAGCTCGGCGAGGCGCTCGCGCAGGAGCGCCTCCTCCACGTACGACACGGTTGTCCTCCTGGGTCCTGCCGCGCTCACGCGGCGACGGGGTGCTTGCGGGGACGGCCTCGCGGCCGCTTGCGGGGGACGACGACACCGGCCAGCACGAGCTGGCCGCCCCAGACGCCCCAGGGCTCGGCGCGCTCGAGGGCACCCGCCAGGCAGGCGGCGGCCAGCGGGCAACCGGTGCACAGCTCCTTGGCCAGCTCCACGTCCTCGGGCTTCTCGGCGAACCAGAGCTCGGCGTCGTAGCGGCGGCACGCCGGTGCCTGCGGGCGCTGGCGCTGGGCCGTCGGGCGGGCCGTCGGGTGTGCCTGGTGGCGGCGCTGCACGCCGCTCACCTCCTTCGGTCGGTCGTCGGGGCGGGCGGCGGGGTGGGCGCCGGGGCGGGCGGCGGGGTGGCGGTGCTGCGTCACTGCTCGGGTCTCTCTCGTGCTGGTGGTGCCGTGCCGGGTGAGAGGCCCGCGAACGCAGAACGGCCGCGGACCCGAGTACGGGATCCGCGGCCGTGAGAGCACCGGTGAGGTCAGTCCGGTGGGCTCGAGGTCGGGGTCCCGCGGAGCGGGGTGGTGGGGGTGGCGAGGTGGCCGGGACGCACGTCGCCCGTGCGCGGACGCACCTGTCCCCCGGTGGGGGCGGCGATGGACGCGCGGGTGCGCTCCCAGGCGCGGGACGCGGGGGCGGCGACAGCGGTGCCGCACGCGGCGGTGCGCGGCGTGGCGGCCATCAGCTCGAACGGGTTCGCGCCCGTCGTGGTGCTCGTCGTGCTCTCCACCGTGATCCCCTCCTCCCCGCGTGCGGCGCGGGTCCTCCCGCGCGACTGATCACAGACTGTAGGGCGCCCGGGCAGCGCGGGACAACGGTTTTTCCGGCGCGTTCTCACCACGACCCCCGGGACCACCGGCGGACCCGCGGGACCCGTTGCCGCGCAACGGGTCTCAGTCGGCGGGGTGCAGCAGCCCCAGCAGGTCGGCGCCCCAGCGCTCCAGCTTCGCCGGGCCCACCCCCGCGATCCGGCTCAGGCCGTCCAGGTCCTCGGGGGCGGTCTCGGCGATCGCCGTGAGGGTGGCGTCGGTGAAGACGGTGTAGGCCGGGACGGCCCCGGCGCGCGCCACCCCGGTGCGCCACTCGCGCAGCCGCTCGAAGACCGCCTCGTCGTAGGTGGGCGGGCAGTTCGAGCATCGGCCGGTCTTGCGCTCGGCACCGGCGGCGAGGACGGCGCCGCAGCCGCGGCAGCGCGAGACCACCGCGCCGCGGCGCGAGGTGCCGGACGTCGTGCCCGCGCCGGAGCGGCGGCCGGCGCCGGCCGCCTGCGGGCGCAGCCCGTCCAGGAAGCGCGACGGCTTGCGCCCGGCGCGCCCGCCGGGGGTGCGGGCCCCGGCCCACGACAGGTGGACGGCCTCGCGGGCGCGGGTGACGCCGACGTACAGCAGGCGGCGCTCCTCCTCGACCTCGTCGGCCGTCTCCGCGAAGGAGATCGGCAGCAGGCCCTCGCTGACGCCGACGAGGAAGACGACGTCCCACTCCAGGCCCTTGGCCGCGTGCAGGGAGGCCAGGGTGACCCCGTCGACCGTGGGGGCGTGCTGGGCGGAGGCGCGCTCCTCCAGCTCGGCGCTCAGGTCGGCGAGCCCGGCGCCGGGGCGGGTGTCCGCCAGCTCGTCGGCCAGGACGACCAGCGCCTGCAGCGACTCCCAGCGCTCGCGGACGGCGCCCCCGCCGGCCGGCGGCCGCTCGGCCCAGCCGGCGGAGGTCAGGACGGCGCGCACCTCGGCGCCCAGGTCGTGCCCGGGCAGGGCCGCCCGCGCGGCGCCGCGCAGCAGCACCAGCGCGTCGCGCACCTCGCGGCGGGCGAAGAAGCGCTCCCCGCCGCGCAGGACGTACCCGACGCCGACGTCGGCGAGCGCCGCCTCCAGCGCCTGCGACTGCCCGTTGGTGCGGAACAGCACGGCCACGTCCTTGGCCGAGCGACCGGCGCGCACCTCCGCGGCGATGCGGTGCGCCACGCCGGAGGCCTCGGCGACGTCGTCGTCGTAGGCGGTGAAGCTGGGCGGCGGGCCGGAGGGGCGCTGGGCGATGAGCTCCAGGCGGGCCCGCGCGTGCCGGCCGGTGGCCTGCGAGAGCACCGAGTTGGCCAGGCCGACGACCTCGGGCGTGGAGCGGTAGTCGCGCACGAGCTTGACGAGCGTGGTGCCGGGGTGGCGGCGCGGGAAGTCGAGCAGGTGCTCGGGGGTGGCGCCGGCGAAGCTGTAGATGGTCTGGCTGGCGTCCCCGACCACGCACAGGTCCTGGCGCCCGCCGGTCCACAGGTCCAGCAGGCGCTGCTGCAGCGGGGAGACGTCCTGGTACTCGTCGACGACGAAGTGGCGGTACTGCTGGCGCACGGTCGCGGCGACCTCGGGCCGCTCGTCGAGGACGCCGGCCGTCAGCAGCAGGACGTCCTCGAAGTCGATGACGGCGCGGTCGGTCTTGACGTCCTCGTAGGTGCGCACGAGGCGGGCCACGGTCGCCAGGTCCAGCCCGCCCGGCTCCCCGCGCCCGGCGCGGGTGGCGGCGCGCACGTAGTCGTCGGGGTCGACGAGCATGACCTTGGTCCACTCGACCTCGGCGGCCAGGTCGCGCACCCGGGCGCGGTCGGCGGGCAGCCGCAGGCGGTTGCAGGCGTCGGCGACCAGCGGCGCCTTGTGCTCCACCAGCGGCGGCAGCGCCCCGCCGACGGCCTGCGGCCAGAAGAACTGCAGCTGGCGCAGGGCGGCCGCGTGGAAGGTCCGCGCCTGCACGCCCGCGACACCGAGGTCGCGCAGCCGGGTGCGCATCTCCCCCGCGGCGCGCGCGGTGAAGGTGACGGCCAGCACCCGGTTGGGCACGTAGGCGCCGGAGTGGACGCCGTAGGCGATGCGGTGGGTGATGGCGCGCGTCTTGCCGGTCCCGGCGCCGGCGAGGACGCAGACGGGACCGTCGAGCGTGGTGGCCACCTGGCGCTGCTCGGGGTCCAGGCCGTCGAGGACGGAGTCCGCGGTGGGAGCGGGGGTGGCGGGCGCGGTCGTCATGGCGAGCCCCATCCTCTCAACTCCCCGGCGCGCGGCGGGCCGCCCCCGCCCGGCGTGTGCGCCCCCGGCGCGCGGAGGGGCTGTGGACCCGGGAAGAGCGCGGTGGCGGGCGCGGTTGGCACCCGTGGCGGCGCGGAGCGCGCCGCGCACCCGAGGGAGAGGTCACCATGCAGGCTCCGGCCGCCGGCAGCGTCACGATGTTCACCACCACCTGGTGCGGGTACTGCCGCCGCCTGAAGAGCCAGATGGACCGCGAGGGCGTCAGCTACTCGGAGGTCAACATCGAGGAGGTGCCGGACGCCGCGGAGTTCGTCATGCAGGTCAACGGCGGCAACCAGACCGTGCCGACCCTGCTCTTCCCCGACGGCAGCTCGGCGACCAACCCCTCGCTGGCCGAGGTGAAGTCCCGCCTGGGCGTCTGAGCCCACCCGCCCCGCCGCCCCCGCACCCCGTGACCGTGGCGTTCCGCCCCACCACGCCCGCCGAGCTGGCGCGGCGCTGGGCGCGCGAGCTGCCCGCGGGGGCGCGGGTCGGCGTCGACGGGGCCGTCGCGGCCGACACCGCCTGGTACGCCGACCACCTCGAGGCGGCGCTGCGCGAGGAGGCGCGGCCGGTGCTGCGCACCGACTGGTCCGCCTTCTGGCGGCCCCGCTCGCTGCGCCTGGAGCACGGCCGCGACGACCCCGACGCCTACCTGGCCGGCTGGCTCGACGCGGCGGGCCTGCACCGCGAGGTGCTGGAGCCCCTCGACCCCGCCGCCGGCGCCGAGCGCGCGTGGGTGCCGTCCCTGTACGACCCGGCCAGCGACCGCTCCTCGCGCGCCGCGCGCGAGGCGGCGCCGCCGGGCGCGGTGCTGCTGCTGACGGGCTCCTTCCTGCTGCGCGACGAGGTCCGCTGGGGGCTGGACGCGGTCTGGCACCTGCGGACCTCCGACGCCGCCGTCCTGCGCCGCGCCGGCGAGGAGGAGGCCGGGCGCGTGCTGGGCGCCTGGCGCCTCTACCGGGAGGAGCTGGCCGCCACCGGCGCCGGCGAGCCCACCGGCCCGCACCCGCCCGTCGGCCCGCGCGTGCTCGTCCTGCGCTGCGAGGACCCCCGCCGCCCCGCCGAGGTCCTCCCCGGCTGAGCGCGGACCCGCCGTCCGGCTGTCAGGCCCACTCGCCGCCCGCGGGGACGGGCAGCGGACCGCCGAACCAGGCCTCGATGAGGCGGCGGGCGATCGACACCTCCGGCGGGGGCAGCACCCGCCCGGCCGCGACCTCCTCGGCCAGCTCCTCGCGGGTGAACCAGCGCGCCAGCGCGATCTCGTCGCCGTCGACGCGGATGTCCGTCGTGGTCGCCCGCGCCGCGAAGCCCACCATGAGCGAGGCCGGGAACGGCCACGGCTGGCTGCCCAGGTAGACGACGTCGTCCGGGTCGGCGCCCACGACGACGCCCGCCTCCTCGAACGCCTCCCGGCGCACCGTGTCCTCGAAGCACTCCCCCGGCTCCACGAAGCCCGCCAGCACGGAGTACCGGTTCTCCGGCCACACCGGCTGGTGGCCCAGCAGCAGGCGGTCGTGCGGGTCCACCACCGCCATGATCACCGCGGCGTCGGTGCGCGGGAAGTGCTCCTTGCCGTCCGGCTCGACCTTCACCCAGCCCCCGGCGGTGGCGCTGAGCGCCTTGCCCGTGCGCGGGGAGAAGCGCGTCACCGCGTGCCAGTTGCCCATCGACAGCGCCTCGGTGAACAGGCCCGCGTCCCGGGCGCTCAGCTCGGCACCCACCTCGCGCAGGCCCCGCCACTCCTCCCCGCCGGCCGACCCGTCGGCGCTCTCCGGCTCGGCGTCGCTGGAGACCACCGCGACGTAGTCGAGGGTGCCGTCGGTGCCCAGGTACAGGCGCAGGTCGTCCGGGCCGGGCGCGGGCACCTCCGCCGGGGAGCGGAGCACGATCTCCAGGCCGCGGCGGGTCGGCACGACGGGCGCGCGGCCCGCGTGCACCTGCAGGACGCGCGTGGCCGGGGACGCCCACAGCCGCTCCAGGAGCTCCTGGCCGCCGCGCCGCTCGCCGGCGCGGTCCAGCTGCTGGCGCGAGAGGGCCAGCGCGCGCAGCGGGCCGGTGGGCAGGGGGACCTTGACCGCCCGCCCGTCCTGCCCGGGCGCGCCGGGCGCGTCCTGGGGTCGGTCGGCCGCGGTCACGTCGGGGCGAGCGCTCACCAGCGCACTGTAGGCGCGCGCCGGTGCGCCCACCCGGCGGCGGGTCACGGCGGCGGGTCACGGCGGCGGGTCACGGCTGCGGTCGCGGCGGGGTGGTGGGCGCGGGCGTCCCGCGGGGGCGGGCAATACCGTGGGCGCGTGCCCGACCGCTCACCGCAGAAGCTCGCCGCGCTCGCGACCGCCGCCGTGCGCGGCCTGGACGTCGTCGCGTGCGGGCGCGCGGAGGCCGACGGAGCGGACTTCGACGTGGCCGTCGTCGTGGACGCCGCCCAGGGCCGCTGGACGGTGCGGGCGTCCCGGCGCACCGCGGCCGCGGCCGCGCTGGACGCCGAGACGGGGCTGCTGCGCGCCCTGCAGGGCCGGGTGCCGTTCGCGGTGCCCGCGGTCGTGGGCACCGTCGACCTGCCCGACGGGGGCCGCTGCGTCGCGCACCGCGAGCTGCCCGGGGTGCCGCTGGAACCGCACGACCTGCGGCCCGGCCCCGGCCTGGCGGCCTCGGCCGGCAGAGCGCTGGCGGCCGTGCACCAGCTGGACGCGGCGCTGTTCGCCGACGCCGGCGTGCCCGTCTACGACGCCGAGGAGTACCGGCGCCGCCGCCTGTCCGAGCTGGACCGCGCCGCCGCGACCGGTTTCGTGCCCCCGCGGCTGCTGACGCGCTGGGAGGCGGCCATGGAGGACGTCGCCCGCTGGCGCTTCGCCGCCACCCCCGTGCACGGGGACCTGGTCGCCGAGCACGTGCGCACCGACGGCGAGCGGTTGACCGGCGTCCTGGGCTGGGTGGACGCCAAGGTCGCCGACCCCGCCGACGACTTCGCCTGGCTGGCCGTGGGCGCCGAGCCGGACGCGCTGGAGTCCGTCCTGGAGGCGTACGCCCACGCGCGCGTGGAGGCGCCCGACCCGGACCTGCTCGTGCGGGCCCGCCTGGCCGGGGAGCTGGCCCTGGCCCGCTGGCTGCTGCTGGGGCTGCGCACCGAGGACGAGGACGTCGTCGAGGACGCCCGGCGCATGCTCGACGAGCTGGACTCCCACGCCGACGCGGCACCGCTCGGCTCGTGACGGGGGCCACCGGCGACGCGCGGTTGCGGCTGGCGACCGTCAACGGCGCCTCGGGCCGCGACACGCCCGGCGGCGGGTACGCCGCCGACCGGCTGGCCGAGGCCGTCGCCGACCTGGCCGCCGACGTCGTCGCGCTGCAGGAGGTCGACCACCTGCTGCCGCGCTCGGGGGCGGTGGACCAGACGGCGCTCGTCGCGGCGGCCTGCGCGCGCCGCACGCCCGGCGAGGACTGGTGGCACCGCTTCACCGCCACCGTGCACGGCACGCCGGGCCACCCCGAGGACCTGCGCCCGGCCACCGCCACGGACCCCGCGGAGCCGTCCTACGGCACCGCGCTGCTGACCCGCCTGCCCGTGGAGCGGGTCGACGAGCTGCGCCTGGGCGCCGGCCGGGCCCGCCTGCCGCTGCTGCTGCCGTCGCCGGCGCGCGGGCCGCGGCTGGTGTGGATCCCCGACGAGCCCCGCGTCGCCGTCGCCGCGGTCCTGACCGGCCCGGCCGGGCCGTTCACGGTGGTGGGCACCCACCTGTCGTTCAGCCCGCCCAGCTCGGTGCGCCAGCTGCTCGCGGTGCGCCGGTGGCTGGCGCCGTTCCCCCGGCCGCTGTTCCTGCTGGGCGACCTGAACCTGCCGCCCGCGGCGGTGCAACCGCTCAGCGGGATGGCACCGCTGGTCACCGCACCGACGTTCCCGGCCCCGGCCCCGCGCGTGCAGCTGGACCACGTCCTCGCCGACGGGCTGACGTGGCCGGTGCGCGCGGCGGGCGCGCACCGCGTCGGCGGCAGCGACCACCTGGGGCTGGTCGTGGAGCTGGAGACGCCGTCCCCCTGAGCCCGCCCCCGCGCGGGTCTCACACCTCGCCGGTGGCCTCCGGCACGGACAGGACCAGCGCCTCGAGGTCGGCGGCGCCCAGCAGGTCCACGGGGCGGACCGTCTCCCCGGTGGAGGCGTAGAAGAACGCCGCGCTGACGTCGGCGAGGTCCACGTCCCGCCAGCGCGACCACGCCAGCCGGTACACGGCGAGCTGGACGTCGCGGGCGCGGGCGGCCGCGCCCTGCGGCGGCCGGCCGGTCTTCCAGTCCACGACGTCCCAGCGGGTGCGCTCGCGCCCGTCGGCGCCGCGCTCGGACGTGCGGAAGACCGCGTCGACGCGGCCGCGGACCACCAGGTCCGCCACGGGCGTCTCCACGGACACCTCCACGGCCACCGGGTCGCGCTCGGCCCACTCGGAGGCGAGGAAGCGGCGCTGCAGGGCCGCGAGGTCCGCGTCGTCGTCGGCGTCCTCGTCGGCCGCGCCGGGCAGGTCCACGAGGTCCAGCAGGCTGCTGGCGGTGAAGCGCTGCTCCAGCCAGGCGTGGAACGCCGTGCCGCGCCGGGTCGCCGGCCGCGGCTGCCCGGGCACGGGCCGGCGCAGCTGCAGGGCCAGCGCGTCGGCGTCGTGGGCCAGCGAGACCAGGCGGGAGGCGGACAGGTGCGCCGGCAGCAGCACCGCCGGGGCGCGCCGGGAGCGCTCGCGCTCGCCGAGCAGCAGGTCCACCTGCTCGGCCCACGCGGCGGTCTCCCCGGTGGTCGCGCCCGGGTCCGGCGCGCCGCCCGTCCCGTCGCGCAGCAGAGAGCGGACGGCGGCGGCACCCGCCTCGACGTCCGTGCGCCGGCCGGCGAGCGGGTCCGCGGGCCAGGCCACGCGCTGCGGCTCGGCGGTGCGCGGGTTGGGCGCGCCCTCCTCCGGGGCGGGCGCGGGCGGCAGGCTCACCAGGCCGGGGACCGCGCCGGGCGGGGCGTCGAGGACCTCCCGCAGGAAGCGCGAGGGCGTGCGGGGGGCGGACGCGTCGTCCCACCAGGCGCCGGACAGCAGCAGCTCCTCCTTGGCGCGGGTGAACGCGACGTACGCCAGGCGGCGCTCCTCGGCCAGCTCGTGCTCGCCGCAGGCGGAGCGGAACGCCTTGCGGGCCTCCTCCAGCTCCTTCTGCGTCGCGCTGCCGTCCAGGTCCCACCGGGGCAGGTTGGCGCGGTCCCCGCGCAGCGGGTACGGCAGCACCCCCAGCGCCGAGGAACCCCCCAGCCACCCGGCGGAGGTCTCCCCCGCGGCGGGGAAGACACCCTCGACCAGGCCCGGCACGGCGACGACGTCCCACTCCAGGCCCTTGCTGGCGTGCACGGTCAGCAGCTGCACGGCGTCCTGCGACACGTCCGCGGCGCCCGGTTCCAGGCCGCGCTCGCGCACCTCGGCCGCGTCCAGCCAGGACAGGAACCCGCCCAGGCCAGGCCGCTGGGACGAGGCGGCGAAGGATGCGGCCGCGTCGGCGAGCGCGTCGAGGTGGGCGCGGTCGCGGCCCGGGGTGGCGCCCGGGCGGGCGGCGACCTCCACGTCCAGCAGCAGCGCCCGCTCGACCTCGCCGACGAGGTCGGCCACCGGCAGGTGGGTGCGCGAGCGCAGGTGGCGCAGCTGACCGGCCAGCCGGGCCAGCCGGCGGTGCGCCTCGGGCGACAGGCCGCGGTCGTCGGCGGTGCGCCAGCCCGGCGGGGGCAGCTCGTCCAGCGCCTCGACGAGGCTGGCCGTCTCCACCTCGTCGGGCAGCACGACCGGCTCGTCCGCCGCACCCGCGGGCACGCCGCCGGCGTCGTCGTCCGGGTCGCCCGGGCCGCCCGGGTCGTCCACGTCGTCGGGGGCGGCCGGGGAGGTGCGCCGCCGCTGCAGGCGGCGCGCCCACTCGCCCAGCACGTCCAGGTCCCGCGGGCCCAGCCGCCACCGGGCGCCGGTGAGCAGCCGGGCGAGGTGGTCGCCGCGGCCCGGGTCGTGCAGCACGTGC
This sequence comes from Kineococcus haloalkalitolerans, assembly GCF_050871905.1. Taxonomy (NCBI): domain Bacteria; kingdom Bacillati; phylum Actinomycetota; class Actinomycetes; order Kineosporiales; family Kineosporiaceae; genus Kineococcus; species Kineococcus haloalkalitolerans. The sequence continues at coordinate 20,119 of NZ_JBJLSH010000046.1, read as the reverse complement.
AGGGTGGCGACGACGTCGACCACCTCCGGCGTGGACAGCAGGCCCCCGAGGCCGACGACCTCCACCGGCAGCCCGGCGGCGCGCAGCGCGCGCTGCAGGGCCGGGAACTGGCTGCGCTTGCGGCACAGCACGGCCGCGGTGCGCGGGACCCGCCCGCCCGCGGCGCCCCCGCCGCCCTCGGGCCGGTCCGCCGCCCACACCTCGGCGAGCCGGGCGGCGACCTCGGCCGCCTCCTCCTCCACCGTCGCCGCGAACGCGGTGCGCACCCGGCCGGGCCCGGCGCCGGGCCGCGCGCGCAGGCGCACCAGCCCGCCGTCGCCGCCCCCGTCCGCACCACCGTCCGCGCCGCTCAGGGGCGCGGCGACGGCGTTCGCGACCGCGAGCACCGACTCGTCGTTGCGCCAGCTCGTCGCGAGCGGGCGCACGTCCGCCGGGGTGTCGTCGGCGCGCCGGAAGTGCGCCGGGAAGCTGACGAGGTTGCCCGCGCTGGCCCCGCGCCAGCCGTAGATGGACTGGTGGGGGTCGCCGACCGCGGTGACCGGGTGGCCGTCGCCGAAGAGGGCGCGCAGCAGGGCCAGCTGCGCGTAGCTGGTGTCCTGGTACTCGTCGAGCAGCACGACGCGGTGCGCGGCGCGCTCGGTGGCGCTCACCGCGGGCACCTCGCGGGCCAGGCGGGCGGCCAGGACCACCTGGTCGCCGAAGTCCAGCTGCTCGGCGTCGCGCTTGCGGCGCGTGTACTCGCGCAGCAGCGGCACGAGCGAGCGGCGCGCGCGCAGCGACGCCAGCGCCTTGCCCACCTCCGCGTAGGGGGCACCGGGCAGCCCCCCGCGCGCCAGGGCCTTCTCGTCGCGCGGCAGGGCCAGCACCCGGGCCTCGGTGCCGGTGACGAAGGCCGCGAGGTCGTCCTCGCCGACCAGGTGCTCGGCGCACTCGCCGGCCAGCTGCAGGAGCGCGAGGGCCACCGTGGACGGGGCGGCGTCCACGTCGGGCAGGTCACCGCGCCAGCGCTCGACGACGTCGGAGGCCAGCTGCCAGGCACCCGCGTCCGAGAGCACCACCGAGCGCGGCTCGACGCCCAGGCGCAGGCCGTGGTCGACCACGAGCGAGGCCGCGTAGGCGTGGTAGGTGGACACGACCGGCTCGCCCTCGGCCTCCGCGCCGCCGTGCGGGGTGTGGGAGTCGTGCGACCCGTGGGGGGCGTGGGCGGCGGGCGCGCCGGTGGCGGCGCGCAGCGCCCGCAGGCGGCGGCGCACGCGCTCGGCCAGCTCCCCGGCGGCCTTGCGCGTGAACGTCAGCCCGAGGACCTCCTCGGGGGCGACGAAGCCGTTGGCGACGAGCCACACCACGCGCGAGGACATCGTCTCCGTCTTGCCCGAGCCGGCGCCGGCGACCACGAGCAGCGGTTCGACGGGCGCCTCGACGACGGCCACCTGCTCGGGGGTGGGCCGCGGGCGGCCCAGCAGGTCCGCGATCTCGACCGCCCCCAGGAGCGGGCGCGCGCCCCCCGCCGCGCGCCCCGCCGCGCCCACGGGCCCGCCAGCCCGCGACGTCGTCCCGGCGCTCACCGCGCCACCTCCTCGCACACGCTGCGGCCGGGGTCCTGCGCGGGGCAGCTGCTGCGCACGGGGCAGGAGGCGCAGTGCGGGCCCACGACCGCCTCGAAGCGCGCGCCCGCCATGCCGTCGGCGGCCCGCTGCAGCAGGTCCACCGCCCACGACGGCTCCGGGTCCTCGGCGAGCGCCGGCTGGCGCTGCTCGGGGGCCGTGCGCTGCGTGCCGCCCAGCTGCACGAGGGCGGCCCCGCCGGCCTCGGCGCCGCCGGCCGCCACGGCGGCCTGGTACACCCCCAGCTGCGGGTTGCGGGGGATCTCCGCGGCGGGCGGCTGGCTCCGCCCGGTCTTGAGGTCGACGACCACGAGCCGGCCGTCGGCGTCCCGCTCGAGGCGGTCCACGCGGCCGCGCACGTGCGCCCGGCCGAGGCGGACGTCCACGTCCTGCTCGACGCCCACCAGCTCGCGGCCGGCGTCGCGGCTGGAGCGGTGGTAGGCGGCCAGCTTGTCGAGCATCCGCTCGGCGCGGCGGCGCTCGGTGTCCGCCACCCAGCCCGCGGGCAGCCCGAGCGAGGGCCACAGGGCCGCCAGCCGCGCCCGCAGCGCCGCCGCGTCGGCGTCGGGCAGCTCGGCCGCGACCCGGTGCACCAGCGTGCCCAGCGACTGGCCGGTGGAGTCCGCGCGCCGCGCCCCGGCCGCGTCCAGCAGCCAGCGCAGCCCGCAGCGCTCGAACGCCTCCACCCGCGAGGGCGAGACGGGCACCTCGGCGCCGGGCTCGCGCACGGGCGCCTCGTCGCTCACGCCGCCCACCCCGTACCAGTCGTCCGGGTCGGCTCCCGGCACGCCGGCGGCGGCGAGGCGGGCCAGGTGCCGGGCCGCCGCGGCGCGCCGCTCCTGCGGCTCGGCACCCGGAGGCGCGCACAGCACCTGGCGCAGGCGCGCCACCAGGGCGGGCAGGGTCAGCGCGCGGGGCACGGCCGCCAGCGGGCGCTCGCCGTCGGCCGCGGCGCGCGCCGCGCGGGCGTCGGGCGGGTCGACGAGGTCGAGGAACGCCGAGGGGCGCTCGTCCTCGTCGCGCACCGCGGTGACGGTCAGCTCGCGGCGGGCGCGGGAGACGGCGACGTGGAACAGGCGCAGCTCGTCGTCCAGGACGGCGCGGCGCGCGCCCGCACGGCTGGTGTCGCGGCCCTCCAGGACGTCGACGAGGTCCTGCGCGCCCAGGACGGAGCCGCGCAGGCGCAGGTCGGGCCACACGCCCTCCTGCACGCCGCACACCACGACGACGTCCCACTCGCGGCCCACGGCGCCCTGCGGCGTCGTCAGCGTGACCGCGCCGGTGTCCGGGGCGCGCTCGGCGAGGGTGTCCGAGGGGACCTCGGCGCGCAGCTGGTCGTCGAGGAAGCGCTGGGCGCTGCCGGCGCCGGGGAAGCGGTCGACGAAGCGGCCGGCGGCCTCGAACAGCGCCAGCACGGCGTCCAGGTCGCGGTCGGCGCGCGCGCCGTCCACCCCGCCGGCCAGGGCGGTGCGCTGCCAGCGCTCCCCCAGCCCGGAGGCCGCCCACAGCGCCCACAGCACCGTCTCGGCGCTCGCGCCGTGCTCGCCGGCGGCCGCGCGGCCGGCGTCCAGCACGGCGGCCACCCGCAGGGCGGGGCGCAGGGGGGCCTCCTCCGCGGTGCCCTCGGCGGCGGCCAGGAGGGCGGCGTCGGAGCGCTCGGCCACGGCCGGGTCGGCCAGCACGGCCGCCAGGACGGCGTCGCTGCCGCGCCCGCCGCCCGCCGCGAGCTCCGCGCGGCGCAGGACCTGGCGCAGGCGCCGCAGCGCGACGACGTCGGCCCCGCCGAGGGAGGAGGTGACGAGGTCGCGGGCGGTGTCCGGGTCCAGGCGCGCCGGGCGCAGGACCACCTCCAGCGCCAGCAGCAGCGGGCGCACCGCCGGCTCGTCGCGCACGGGCACCTCGGCCAGGGGTACGGCCAGCGGCACCCCGGCGGCCTGCAGCGCGCGGCGCAGCGCCGACGTGGACCCGGCCGAGCGCACGAGGACGGCCATCTCGTGCCACGGCACGCCGTCGAGCAGGTGCCGGCGGCGCAGCCGCTGGGCGGTCCAGGCGGCCTCGGCCGTCACCGAGGACAGCACGGCGACGTCCACGCGCCCCTCCCCGCCGGCGCGGGCGCGCTCCGAGGCGACGGCGGCGCGCTGGGGCGCCCCGCCCAGGGCGCCGACGCGGGCCGCGGCGCGGGCGGTGACGGCGCGCAGGGCCGGGGCCTGGCGGTGCCCGGTGCCCAGCACCACGACGGGCGCGGGCGTGGAGCCGGCGACCGGGAAGCGGGAGGGCAGTTCGGCGGCGGCGCGGGCGTCGGCGCCGCGGAAGCCCTGCGTCACCGAGTCCGGGTCCGCGGTCAGCAGCAGGTCGCGCCCACCGCCGGCGACGACCTCCAGCAGGCGCAGCCCGGCCTCGGACAGCTCGTGGGCGTCGTCCACCGCCACCAGGTCCCAGCGGCCGCGCTCGGCGGCCAGCAGCTCCGGGTCGGCCAGCAGCCGGGCGACGGCCTCGTCCACGACCCCGGCCGGGTCGTACGCCTCGGCCCGGCCCAGGGCGTTGACGCCCTGGTACTCGGCCAGCACCGAGGCGGCCGCGACCCACTCGGGGCGGCCGGTGCGCCGGCCCAGGTCGGCCAGCTCGGCCGGGGTGGTGCCGCGCTCGACGGCGCGCATCGCCAGGTCGCGCAGCTCGTTGCGGAAGCTGCGCAGCCCCCACGCGGAGCGGGGCACGTCCGCCGGCCACGGCGGCACGGGCACGTCCTCGGCGTCCGGGGCGCGCTCGGCCTCGGGAGCGGTGGCCGCCAGGTGCCCGGCGAGGAGGTCGGCGAGCACGGCGTCCTGCTCGGCGCCGGACATCAGCCGCGGCGGGGGCGCGCCCTCGCGGGCGTGGACCAGCCGCAGCAGGCCGAAGGCCCAGGACTGCGGGGTGCGGGCCGCGGGCTGCCCGGCCGTGCGCCGCAGCCGCGCCGACAGCTCGTCGCGCAGCCGGCCGGCCTCGACGCGGGAGGGGGCCAGGACCAGCGCGCGGTCGGGGTCGAGGCCGTCGCGCTCCACGCGGCGCGCGACCAGCTCGCGCAGCGTCGTGGTGCGGCCGGTGCCGGGCGCTCCCAGCAGCACGAGCGGGCCGGAGCCGGGCCGGGTGGCCAGCACCCGCTCCTGCGCCGGGTCGGCGTCCAGCTGCGGGTGCGCCGGGCGCACCGCGCGCAGCAGCGCGGGCACCGGGCGGGCACCGCGCGCGCGGCCCGCGTCCTCCCGGCCCGCCCGCGACCGCTCGCCCGTCCGGTCGGGGACGTCCTCCAGCAGCACCCGCTCATGCCACCACACGCCTCCGACACGGGTCGCCGCGCCGCGCGCCGCGGGCCCCCCGCCGGCCCCGTCAGCCGGCCAGGCCCAGCTCGCCGACGAGGCGCTCCACGGCGCCGGAGGAGTTCAGCGAGTACAGGTGCAGCACCTGCTCGCCCTCCGCCAGCAGCCGCTGCCCGGCCTCCAGCGCGACCTCCAGCCCCTCCTCGCGGAAGGCGCCGCGGTCGTCCAGCAGGGGCTCCAGCCGCCGCTGGAGCCACGACGGCTCGTGGTCGCCGGTCAGCCGGCGGGTGACCTCCAGCACGCGCGGGCTGGTCACCGGCAGCAGGCCGGGCACCACGGGCACCCCGGCCAGGTCGGGCGCGGTGCGCGCCAGCCGGTCGCGCAGGCGCAGGAACTCCTCCACGTCGAAGCACAGCTGGGCGATCGCGAAGTCGGCGCCCGCGCGCAGCTTGCCGGCCAGGTGGCGGGTGTCGGCGTCCAGGTCGGGCGACTCGGGGTGCCCCAGCGGGAAGGCCGCGACCCCGACGGACACGGCCCCCTCGGCGCGCGCCAGGCGCACGAGCTGGTCGGCGTGCTCCAGGCCGCGCGGGTGCGGGCGCCACGGGGCGCGCGGGTCGCCGTGGGGGTCGCCGCGCAACGCCAGGACGTCGCCCACACCCGCCCCGCGCAGGCGCCGCAGCACCTCGCGCAGCGCGTCCGCCGGCTGCCCGACGGCCGTCAGGTGCGCCAGCGGCCGCACACCCGTCTCGCGCCGCAACCGGCCCGCCAGCTCCACGGTGCCGTCCTGGTCGCCGCCGCCCGCGCCGTAGGTGACGGAGGCGAACACCGGCCGCAGCTCCTCCAGCCGCCGCACCGCCTCCCACTGCCGGGCGGCACCGGCCTCGTCGTGCGGTGGGGACAGCTCCACGGAGAAGCGGCGCCGGGCCGCGCGCAGGACGTCACCGAGCGCGGTGGTGTCCGCGGGGGCCGCCGCAGCGGGTGCCCCGCCGGTCACCGCACCGGCCACCGGGCCGGTCACGACGCCGCCTCCCCGCTCGCCCCGTCGAGCAGGGGCGCGGCGTCCCACCGGGCCCGCGCCAGGTCGACGCGGACCGCGCGCGGGTCGGCGTCGTCGCGGCGCAGCGGCACCCGCTCGGCGCGCCAGCGCTCCACGGCCCGGGCCGCCAGCGGCTCGGCGGCGCTGCCGTCGGCGCGCAGCACCCGCCACCACGGCACGTCCCCGCCGAAGCGGCGCAGCACCGCGCCCACGAACCGCGGGCCGCGGTCGCCCACCAGCTCGGCGACGTCGCCGTAGGTGAGGACGCGCCCGGCGGGCACGGCCGCCACGACGTCGAGCACCTCCTCGGCGCGCGCCGGCAGCAGCGGGGGCAGCGGCGGGGGCGCGGACGGGCGGGGCGGGCTCACCGGGGCAGCGTGCCAGCCGCGGGCCGGCCGGTCGTGCCGGGACGCGAGCGCCGCCGCCGTCCTCCGCGCGAGCGCCGGCCCTACGGGTTCGGCCAGGGGTTGGGCAGCGCGCCGTCCAGGCCCTTGCTCTGCTGCATCATCACCGGCGCCGGGCGGCCCGGGCCGGGGTTGGGCTCGTGCCCGTGGCCCAGGAGGTGACCGACCTCGTGGCTGACGAGGTACTGCCGGTAACCCGTCCGGTCCTCGCCGTAGTCGGGGATGCCCTCGACCCAGCGCAGGTCGGTGAGGACGGCCGCGTCGCCGTTGCGGCACGACAGCCGCCCGAAGGTCCGCAGCGGCGCGCACAGCCGGGCGGACGTCTCGGGCGTGGCGAGCACGAGGCGGAACTCCGCCTCGCCGTCGGTGCGCTCGAAGCTCAGCGCCCCGCCGGCGCCCCACCCGCGGGGGTCGTTGAGCGTCGCGAGGGCGAAGTCGGCGAAGCGCGCGCCGTCGACGAGGCCGGCGTCGAGCAGGTCGCGCTCGACCTCGACGCGCATCGTGTGCACGCGGGCGGACGGCGGCGCGGGGACGGACCCCGGCACGGTGGTCAGCTCCCCGCTGCCGGCGGGCGGGACCTCCCGGCTGAGGACGCCGGCGGCCGTGTCGGCGAGGGTGACGCCGGGCGGCAGCTCGGGGGTCGGCTCGGGCGCGGAGCTGGCCGGGGCCTCGCCGGCGACCTCGCCCGACGCCTCCGCGGTGTCCCCCGCGCCCTCGTCGGCGGGGGCGGTGCCGGCGGCCGGGGCGCTCGCGGACGGCACCTCCGCTGCCGGGTCCGCACCGGGGTCCGCGGAGCCGGAGCAGCCGGTGAGGAGCAGGACGCCCGCGGCGAGCGCGGCGGCCGCGCGCGCCGCGGGGCGCGCGGGGGTGGTGGTCGGCACGGGCACAGCGTGCCAGCGACGGCCCGCGGCGCCCAGCGCCCGCTCCCGGCGCGTCCGCTGGCGGCGAACCGGCGGGGGCTCGCGCGGCGGGCCCGGCTAGCCTCGACGCGATGCCGCCCGCCGATCGGCGGGCCGAGCGCTCGAGCGACGTGGAGGACAGCGTGGAGGTTCGGATCGGCGTGCAGAACGTGGCGCGCGAGCTGGTGTTCGAGTCGGCCCAGACCGCCGAGCAGGTCCGGGCGGCCGTCGCCGAGGCGCTGTCCTCGGGGTCGCCGCTGCAGCTGCAGGACGAGAAGGGGCGCCTGCTCGTCGTGCCGGTCGCCTCGCTGGGCTACGTGGACGTCGGCGCGCCCGAGCGCGGCAAGGTCGGCTTCGGCCTGTCCTGACCCGCGGCCCCGCTCCCCCGGGGCCGCGACGGCGCCGCGGGAGCGGTGAGGAGGGGGCGGTCCCGCGGGGCCGCCCCCTCCTCGCGCGTCCGGGCCACGGCGGGCCACGCCGCCCGCGGCGGGCCGCGCGGTTACCATGGGTGCGTTCATGGTTGCCCGGTCGCCAGTCACGATCGGCTGCCGACCGCCGCGACGCGGCAGCACGCACCGCCCCGGTCCGGGGCCGGGTCCCCGACCCGGGCCACCGGGCCGCGTCCCGCGGGACGGACCTCCCGCACGAGCCGGACGCCGCACGAGCGCGAGGGGTGCGCCTGCGCCGTCGCCCCTGCCAGGGAGACGCATGACCACCGACACCAGCACCCCGGACGCCCCGGACACCAGCGAGGGCACCGGCGAGGGCACCGCCGCCCCGCAGCGGCCCGCCCCCACCTTCGCCGACCACGGCGTCGACGAGCGCATCGTCAGCGCGCTGGCCGGCGCCGGCATCACGACCCCGTTCCCCATCCAGGCGATGACCCTGCCGGTGGCGCTGAGCGGGCACGACATCATCGGCCAGGCCAAGACCGGCACGGGCAAGACGCTCGGCTTCGGCATCCCCCTGCTGCAGCGCACCGCGGTGCCCGGCGAGGAGGCGTACGAGCGGCTGGCCGCCCCCGGCAAGCCGCAGGCCCTCGTGGTGGTGCCGACCCGCGAGCTGGCCGTGCAGGTGGCCGGTGACCTGGAGACCGCGAGCCGCGTGCGGCGCGCGCGCATCCTCACCGTCTACGGCGGCCGCGCGTACGAGCCGCAGATCGAGGCGCTGGCCCGCGGCGTCGACGTCGTCGTCGGCACGCCGGGCCGCCTGCTGGACCTGGCGCAGCAGCGCCACCTGGACCTGTCGCACGTCACCTGCGCGGTGCTCGACGAGGCCGACGAGATGCTCGACCTGGGCTTCCTGCCCGACGTGGAGCGCCTGCTGGGCCAGACGTCGCCGGCCCGCCAGACGATGCTCTTCTCGGCGACCATGCCCGGTGCCGTCGTCGCGCTGGGCCGCTCGTACATGACGCAGCCCACGCACATCCGCGCGGTGGACCCCACCGACGACGGGGCGACCGTGGCCGCCATCACGCAGTTCGTGTACCGCACGCACGCCCTGGACAAGGTCGAGGTGCTGGCCCGCCTGCTGCAGGCGGAGGGCCGCGGGCTGACGATCGTCTTCAGCCGCACCAAGCGCACCGCCGCCTCGGTGGCCGAGCAGCTCGCCGAGCGCGGGTTCGCGGCCGCCTCCATCCACGGCGACCTGGGCCAGGGGGCGCGCGAGCAGGCGCTGCGCGCGTTCCGCACCGGCAAGGTGGACGTCCTCGTCGCCACCGACGTCGCCGCGCGCGGCATCGACGTGGAGGACGTCACCCACGTCGTGAACTACCAGTGCCCCGAGGACGAGAAGACGTACCTGCACCGCATCGGCCGCACCGGCCGGGCGGGCAACACGGGCATCGCGGTGACGTTCGTGGACTGGGACGACCTGCCGCGCTGGGCGCTGGTGGACAAGGCCCTCGGCCTGGGCTTCGGGGAGCCGCAGGAGACGTACTCCAGCTCCCCGCACCTGTTCGAGGACCTGCGCATCGCCGCGGGGACGACGGGGCGGCTGCCGCGCGCCCAGCGCACCCGGGCCGGTCTGGACGCCGAGGAGGTCGAGGACCTCGGCGAGGTGGGCGCGGCGAAGGGCCGGCGCGGCGGGCGGCGCGGCGGTGGCCGCGGCGGCGAGGAGGACCGGGGCGGCCGCGGGCGCGGACGTGACCGCGGCGAGGACGGCGGCGGCATCGCCACCGCCACAGCCACGGCCACCGCCGAGGACGCCTCCGACGCCACCACCGACCGCGCGGAGGACGCGGAGGGCGCTGCCCGCCGGCCGCGCCGCCGCCGGCGCACCCGCAGCGGGCAGCCGCTGGGCGCGGACGGCGCGGACCAGGCGGCCGGGGGCCCCGACGGCCCCGCGGACACCGCCCCCGGCGCCCCGGGCGGCACCGCCCGGGCTTCCGACGCCCCCGACGGCGCGGACGCCGCGCCCCGCCGCCGGCGCCGCCGCCGCGGGTCGGGCACCGCGGCCGCGCAGGACGCCGGGACCGCGCAGGACGCTCCGGGCACCGGGGACTGAGCGGGCCGGCGCGCGGCGGGACCCCGCCGCGCGCCGGGCTGCGATCACCCGCGCCCGACCCGACGCTGGTCGGGTGCCGCACCAGCCCCCGTCCGGTCCGGGCGCACGGGTGCCGGGACCGCTCGTGCTTCCCCGGCCGGACGCGTCCGCGCTGCTGCGCGCCCCGGTGCTCCTCGAGGTGGCGCTGCTGGCGGCGGCCGCCGTGGAGGAGGTCCACCCGGCGCTGGCCGCCGTGGCGGCGGGCGATCCGCGCACGCCGTGGCAGCGCGTGCGGGACACCGCGCGGCTGGTGCGCGCGCGCCGCGCCGACCCGGCCCGCGCCCTGCTGCTGGCCGCCCGCGAGCGCGCGCTGGCCACGTCCCCGGTGACCCCGGTGCACGACCCCTCGCTCGTCCACGGCGCCCGCCACGCCCTGCGGGTGAGCTGCGCGCTGGCGACGGCCGCCGCGGCGGGCCGGGTCCCGGGGCGTGAGGCCGCCGAGCGCTGGGCGCGCGAGGAGGTGGCCGTCGGCGTGCTGCTGGGCGCCGAGCCCGACGAGCTGCCCACCACGCCCGCCGCGGTGGGGGCGCTGCTGGAGGCGGTGCGCGCCGACGTCGAGGGGGCCGCGGCGGGTCCGCGCCTGCCGAGCGCCGCCCTGGCGGGTGCCCGCGGGCCCGACCCGGACTGGGCGCGCGCGGCGCGCCTGGCCCCGCACGTCCTGCCGGGCTGGGCCCGCGCCCTGGTGCCCGGGGCAGCCGCCGCCTCCGGCGAGGAGGCCCGCGCCGAGCTGGCGCGGTGGGCCGCTGCGGCGCTCGCGGCGGGCGGGCGCGGGCGCGCGCGCTGACCGGCGGGCTCAGCCCTCGCCGGTGACGAAGGCGCGCACGGCGTCGGCGACCAGCTGCACGGCGATGGCCGACAGCAGCAGGCCGGCGACGCGGGTGACGAGCAGGACGCCGCTCTGCCCCAGGACGCGGTGCACGAGCCCCGCGAAGCGCATGGACAGCCACAGGGTGACGTGCACGGCGACGATGCCGGCCGCCACGGCGACGTGGTCGGCGGTGGTCTCGGAGCGCTGGACGAAGACCATGGTCGCCACGATGGCGCCGGGCCCGGCGAGCAGCGGGGTGCCCAGGGGCACCAGCGCCACGTTGGTGCCGACGCTGGACGTCGGCTCGTCGCTCTTGCCGGTGAGCAGCTCCAGCGCGACGAGCAGCAGCAGCAGGCCGCCGGCGGCCTGCAGGGCGGGCAGGCTGATGGACAGGTAGTCCAGGATCTGCTGGCCGAACACGGCGAACGCGACGATGACGCCGAGGGCGACGAGGACCGCCTGGCGGGCGGCGCGCACGCGCTGGCGGGCGGTGAAGGGACTGGTCAGGCCGAGGAAGATCGGCACGGTGCCGACCGGGTCCATGATCACGAACAGGGTGACGAAGGTCTCGCCGAAGAGCTGCAGGTTCACGCGCCGCGGGCCCGCCCGGCGCTCGCGTCCCGCAGGGGTGCCCGCCCGGGGGCGCGCTCGAGGGCCCGGTCCAGCGCCTGCAGCACGTCCGGGTCGGTCGTGTTCTCGCCCAGCCGGTTCTGCTTGCCCGCGCCGTGGTAGTCGCTGGAGCCCGTCGTCAGCAGGTCGAGGCGCCGGGCCAGGTCGCGCAGGTGCGCGCGCTCGGCGTCGGAGTGGTCGCGGTGGTCGACCTCCAGGCCGGCCAGGCCGGCGGCCGCCATGGTCTCGACGTCGGCGTCGGTGATGCAGCTGCCGCGCTTGGAGGCGGCCGGGTGCGCCAGGACCGGCACCCCGCCGGCGGCCACGACGCGGCGCACGGCCTCGACGGGGTCGGGCGCCGTGTGCGGGACGAAGTAGGGGCTGCGGCCGGACAGCAGCGTGCCGAAGGCCTCGTCGCGGTCGGCGACGACCCCGGCGGCGACGAGCGCGTCGGCGATGTGCGGGCGCCCGATGGTGGCGTCGCCGTGGACCTGCCCGAGCACGTCCTCCCAGCTCAGGCCCGTCACCGGGCCCAGGCGCTCGACCATCCGGCGGGCCCGCGTCTCGCGGGAGGTGCGGGAGGCGCCCAGCATCGCGCCCAGGTGGGTGTCGTGCGGGTCGTGGCCGTAGGACAGCAGGTGCACCGACACGCCGCCGCGCAGGCAGCTGATCTCCACCCCGGGCAGCACGCGCACCCCGAGGCGCTCGCCGGCGGCCAGCGCCTCGGCCCAGCCGGCGTGGGTGTCGTGGTCGGTCAGGGCCACGACGTCCAGCCCCGCGCGGGCGGCGGAGTCGACGACGTCGGCGGGCGGCTGCGTGCCGTCCGAGGCGTTGGAGTGGGTGTGCAGGTCGATGCGCACGGCGTCGATCGTACGTCCTGGCGCGAGGCGCTCCGGCTCTGACCTGCGCCGACGCCCGGCCCCGGGGCACCCGCCGCGCCCGGCGACCGCCGGCGGGTGCGCCTCAGGCGCCGACGCCGGCGGCCTCCCAGCGCACCCGCGGGGACAGCGCCCCGCAGGGCAGGTCCAGGGCGTGCGCGGGGTCGCGCAGGTCGACCAGCCGCAGGTCCTCCAGCACCTCGCGCGGCTCGGGCCCGGCGCCCGGACCGTCGGGCGGACCCGAGCCCGGCCACAGCAGCACCCACAGCCACACCCCGCCGGCCTCGCCGACGAGCACCGTGCGCTCCTCGTCCCGGGCGACGGTCCACAGCGGGGCGGCGGCGTCGTCGGCGTGCACGCGCACCGCGGGCGCACCGCGGCACGGGTCCTCGCCGGGGTCGACGTCGGTGAGCCCGGCCAGGTGCGCGCCCAGCCCGGTACCGGGCTGCTCGGCCACGAGGAGGAGCTCCGCCAGGCCGGGCGGGCCGCCGGGGGCGGCGCTGCGCGGGCCGCTGACGGCGACGGCGACGGCCTGGGCGTCGTGCCGCTCGTCGCGCACGCAGCGGGTGCCGGTGAGCAGCCAGCCCGCCGGCAGCGGCCAGGGCACCCACACCGGCACGTCGGAGCGCTCGGCCACCCAGCGCAGGTGGTCGGCGTCCGCCGGCAGGGGCGGCTGCAGGGGGACGACCTCGCCGTGGGCGGCGCAGGTCGCCGAGCTGTGCCAGATGCTGGGTGCCCGCACCGCGCCGTCGCAGCGGGGGCACAACGCCGTACCACCCATGCTCCACCGTGCCCCGGCGCCCCCCGCGCCGTCAACACGGCAGTCACGCTGAGTGCACGAGGCGTGCGCGGGAGTGCGCGCGGGACGCCGCCCCGCCCCCACCGCCCGCGGGGGGATGATGGGGCGGTGGACACCCGCACGACGCCCCCCGACGCCCCGACCGCGACGACCCCCGTCGCCGCCTCCCCCGGCGGGGCGGCGCAGCCCGTCGTGGCCGGGCCCGAGACGGTGCCGCCCGCGGCGGCCGCGCCGGAGACCGGTGCGCAGGCCGGTGCGGAGGCGCCCGGGGAGGACCCGAAGTCCCACCGGACCACGCCCCGCTCGGAGGCCTTCCGCCGCTTCATCGCCCAGGGCTGGGGCCCGCGCCCGGACGAGGACGACCGGCTGGCCGAGCCGTCGCGCTGGGCGGCGCAGCGCCGCCGGACGCTGGGCGGGCTCTTCCCCGGCGAGCTGCTCGTCGTGCCCGCCGGGCCCCTGGTGCGCCGCTCCAACGACACCGACTACCGCTTCCGCCCGCACTCGGCGTTCGCGCACCTGACGGGCCTGGGCACCGACCGCGAGCCGGACGCCGTCCTCGTCCTGGACCCCTCCGCCGGCGGGGAGCACCGGGCGCTGCTGTACCTGCGCCCGCAGGCCCCGCGCGACGCGGAGGAGTTCTACGCGGACGCCCGCTACGGCGAGCTGTGGGTGGGCCCGCGCCCGAGCCTGGCGTCGCTGTCGGCCACGACGGGCCTGGAGGTGCGCGACGTGGCCGGGATGGCCGACGACCTCGCGGTCGCGGCCGCCGGCTCGGCCGGGGTGCGCCTCGTGCCCGACGCCGACCCGGCCGTGACGTCCCTGCTGGAGCCGCTGCGCGCCGGCGAGCCGGAGGCGCTGGAGCGCGCCGACGACGAGCTCGTCACGGCCCTGTCGGAGCTGCGGCTGGTCAAGGACGAGTGGGAGGTCGGCCAGCTGCGCGAGGCGGTGGCCGCCAGCGTCGAGGGCTTCGAGCAGGTGGTGCGCGCCCTGCCCGCGGCCGTCGGCCACCCGCGCGGAGAGCGGGTCGTGGAGGCCGCCTTCGACGGCACGGCCCGCGTGCGGGGCAACGGCGTCGGCTACGAGACGATCTCCGCGGCCGGCGACCACGCCTGCACGCTGCACTGGATCACCAACGACGGCCCCGTCCGGCCCGGCGACCTGCTGCTGCTGGACGCCGGCGTGGAGGTCGACTCCCTCTACACCGCCGACGTGACCCGCACGCTGCCCGTGGACGGGCGCTTCACGCCCGCGCAGCGGCGCGTCTACGAGGTCGTGCTGGAGGCCGCGGACGCGGCCTTCGCCGCCGCCCGCCCCGGCGTGCGCTTCCGCGACGTGCACGAGGCCGCGATGCGGGTGATCGCCCACCGCCTGGCCGAGTGGGGCGTGCTGCCGGTGGACGCGGAGGCGTCCCTGGACCCGGAGGGGCAGTACCACCGGCGCTGGATGGCGCACGGCACGAGCCACCACCTGGGCCTGGACGTGCACGACTGCGCGCAGGCGCGCCGGGAGATGTACCTGGACGCCGAGCTGCGCCCGGGGATGGTCTTCACCATCGAGCCGGGGCTGTACGTCAAGGCGGAGGACGAGCTGGCACCGGCGGAGCTGCGCGGCATCGGCGTGCGCATCGAGGACGACGTGCTGGTGACGGCTGACGGGGTGGAGAACCTCACCGCCGCGCTGCCCCGCGACCCGGACGCCGTCGAGGCGTGGATGGCCTCGCTGCGCGGCTGAGCGGGCGGGCCGACGACGCGAGGGGGGGGGGGGGGGCGGGGGGGCGCCGGCCCCCCCCCCCCCCGCCGCCCGCAAGTGGTGGACGGGCGAGCTGGCCCGCCGCGCCAACGCCGACGGCAGCGACCTCGCCTCCCTGCCCGTGACCCCGGAGCAGGTCGCGCAGCTGCAGTCCCTCGTGGACGCCGGCACGCTCACCGACCGCCTCGCCCGCGAGGCCCTGGAGGGCGTCCTGGCCGGGGAGGGCTCGCCCGCCGAGGTCGTCGAGTCCCGGGGCCTGGCGGTCGTCTCCGACGAGTCGGCCCTGGTGGCCGCCGTGGACGCGGCCATCGCCGCGAACCCCGGCGTCGTGGAGAAGATCCGCGGCGGCAAGGCGCAGGCCGCCGGTGCGCTCATCGGCGCGGTGATGAAGGAGATGCGCGGCAAGGCCGACGCCGCGCGCGTGCGCGAGCTGGTCGTGGAGCGCGTCGGGGCCTGAGGTCGCCCCGGCCGCGCCGGGGACGCGCACGAGGACGCGAGGGGGCGCCGTCCGGCCGGGCGGCGCCCCCTCGCGCGCACCCGCCCCAGCCCCTACGTTCGGGACCGTGGAACTCACGGGACAGGTGGCGCTGGTGACCGGCGCCGGTGGCGGGCTGGGTGCGGCGATCAGCCGGGAACTGGCGTCGGCGGGCGCGACGGTGTGGGTGAGCGACGTGCGCGCGGAGGGCGCCGAGCGCACCGCCGCCGACGTCGCCGCCGCGGGCGGCACGGCGCACGCGCTGCCGCTGGACGTGGGCGACGCCGCGGCGGTGGCGCTGGCGGTGGCGCAGGTCGTCGAGCGCTCCGGCCCGGTGGACGTCCTCGTCAACAACGCCGGCTACGACGTCTGCACGCCCATCGAGCACCAGACCCCGCAGCAGGCCGCCGACGTCGTCGCCGCGAACCTGCTCGGCCCCATGTACCTCGTCGCCGCGACGTACCCGTCGATGCTGGAGCGCAACCACGGCTACGTCGTCAACACGCTCTCGACGGCCGCCCGGCGGGTGTGGACGGAGGCGTCGGCGTACGCCGCCAGCAAGCACGGCCTGCGCGCCTACACCGCGGTGCTGTTCAAGGAGGCGCAGCGGGACTGCCTGCAGCGCCACGGGTCCATCGGCGTCGGGGTCACCGGGCTCATCCCCGGCGGGATGGCCACCCGGTTCGTCACCGACCGGTTCCCGGACGCGGACCTGAGCAAGCTGCAGGACCCGGCGACCGTGGCGCGCGCGCTGATGACGGTGTTCGCCACCTGGCCGGACAGCGTCGTGCCGGAGCTGGCGGTCCTGCCGCCCGGTGAGACCTCCTGGTGACGCCCGCCGGCGGGTCCGTCAGGCGCGGGCCCGCCGCGGGTGCACGAGGCGGTTCAGGACGGTGTCGACGGCGAAGCCGATGACGAGGGCGCCCGCCACGCCGACGAGCGCCCCGACCAGCGGGGTGGACTCCACCCAGTGCCCGGCCAGGGCGCCGATCGCGACCGAGTAGACCGACCACGTCAGCGCGGCCAGCGCCGACAGCCCCACGAACCGCCGCCGCGGGAACCGCGTCGCACCGGCCGTGAGGTTCACCGCCGTCCGCCCGACCGGCACGTAGCGCGCCGCGAGGATCGCCAGCGCCCCGCGCTTGGCCAGCTCGCGGCCCGACCGGTCGAACACCCGCTCCAGCCGCGGGTTGCCGGACACCCAGCGCCGCAGCGGCGAGTGCCGGCCCAGGGCGTACGTGATGTTGTCCCCGCAGAACGCGCCCAGCGCCGCCGCCACCCCCAGCACGAGCAGGTGCGGCTCGCCCGTGGCCGCCGAGATCGCCGACAGCGCGATGACGACGGACTCGCTGGGCAGCGGGGGGAAGAACGCGTCGACGGTGCTCAGCGTGAACACCACCAGGGGCACCCACCAGGCGGCGGCGTAGGAGGTGACGAGGGCGTCGATCCGGTCGAGCACGGCGGGCCGGTCAGAGGGAGCGCAGCAGCGGCACCACGTCGGCGGTGAACTGCGACAGGAACCGCGACTGGTCGTGCCCGGGGGCGTGGAAGACCAGGTGGTCGAACCCCGCGTCGACGTACTGGCGCACCTGGCGGGCGACCTCCTGCGGGTCGCTGGTGACGATCCAGCGCTTGGCGACCTGCTCGATGGGCAGCTCGTCGGCCAGCCGGGCCATCTCCGCCGGGTCGTGCACGTTGGCCTTCTGCTCCGCCGACAGCGACAGCGGCGCCCAGAACCGGCAGTTCTCCAGCGCCCGGTCCGGGTCCTCGTCGAAGGACAGCTTCACCTCGATGGTCCGCTCGATCTGCGAGAACTCGCGGTTCGAGGCCTCCAGGCCCTCCCGCAGCGCCGGCAGCAGCGTCTCGGAGTACAGGTCCATGCCCTTGCCGGAGGTGCAGATGTACCCGTCGCCGGCGCGGCCGGCGTACTTGGTGACCCCCGGGCCGCCGCCCGCCACGTAGATGGGCACGGGGACCTGCGGCTTGTCGTACACGGTCGCGCCGTGGAGGTTGTAGAACTCGCCCTCGAACTCGACGCGGTCCTCGGTCCACAGCCGGCGGATCAGCCGGACGGCCTCGCGCAGCCGGGCGAAGCGCTCGCGGGTCTCGGGGTAGGGGGCGCCGACGGCCGTCTCGTTGAGGGCCTCGCCGGTGCCCACGCCCAGGACCGGCCGGCCCGGGTGCAGGACGCCGAGGGTGGCGAAGGCCTGCGCGACGACGGCGGGGTTGTAGCGCAGCGTCGGCGTCAGGACGCTCGTGCCGAACCGCACGCGGGAGGTGCGGGCGGCGACGTGCGCCAGCCACACGAGCGCGCTCGGGGCGTGCCCGCCCTCGTGCCGCCACGGCTGGAAGTGGTCGGAGATCCACACCGAGTCCAGCCCCTGGTCCTCCGCCTGCACGGCGAAGTCCGCCAGCTGCCCGGGACCGAACTGCTCCGCGGACGCCTTGTACCCGATCTGGAGGGTCCTGCCCTGCGCGTCGACCATGGGGGGAGCCTACGGCGCGGGCCGCAGCGGCACGCTGACCAGGCGGTCGTCGCCGGCGCGCGGCTCGCCGCGGAAGGTGTTGCTGGTCAGGACCCACAGCGAGCCGTCGGGGCCCACCTCGACGGTGCGCAGACGCCCCAGCGCGCCCGTGAGGAACTCCTGCGGCGCACCCGTGGGGCCCTCGGCCTCCAGCGGCACCCGCCACAGCCGCTCCCCGCGCAGGGCGGCGACGTAGACGGCGTCCGGGGTGACGGTCAGCCCGCTGGGGGAGGCGTCCGCGGGCGTCCACCACTGCAGCGGCGCCTCGAAGCGGCCGCCGCCGTCGCCGGGGCCCTCCACCTCGGGCCAGCCGTAGTTCGCGCCCGGGCGGATCACGTTGAGCTCGTCCCAGGTGTCCTGGCCGAACTCCGCGGCCACGAGCCGGCCCGCGGAGTCGAACCCGAGGCCCTGCGGGTTGCGGTGCCCCAGCGAGAACACGGGCGAGCCGGGGAAGGGGTTGTCCGGCGGGACCTCGCCGGTCGGGGTGACCCGCAGCACCTTGCCGCCCAGCGACGCCGGGTCCTGCGCCGACGGGCGGTCCTGCGCGTCGCCCGTGCCGACGTAGAGCATCCCGTCGGGGCCGAAGGCCAGCCGGCCGCCGTTGTGGGTGTTCGCCTTCGGCAGGCCGGTGAGGACGTCGACCGGGTCGTCGAGGCGGCCCGGCGACCACGTGTACCGGACGACCCGGTTGTCGTCGCGGGCGGTCAGGAACAGGTAGACGTGGCCGTCGTCGGCGAAGGTGGGGGACAGGGCGAGGCCCATGAGCCCGCCCTCCCCGCCGGGCACGACGTCCGGGACGCGGCCGTCCTCCCCGGGGGCGGCGACCTGCTCCAGCACCCCGGGCCCCGCGCGCACCACGCGGGCCTCGTCCCGCAGCGTCACCAGCGCGGTGCCGTCGGGCATGACCGCCATCCCCCAGGGCACGTCCAGGCCGGTCGTGACGTCCACCGGCTCGCCGGGGAACCCGACGGCCGCCGCGCTCGAGCCCTGGGCGGGGTCCGTGGCGGGGTCCGTGGCGGGGTCCGTGGCGGGGTCCGTGGCGGGGTCGGGCGCGGGCTCGCCCGGCTCCTCCGGGCCCGTCGCGGTGGGGACGGGAGCGGCGGTGCCGGTGCCGGTGCCCACGTCGGCGTCCTGCCCGCAGCCCGCGAGGAGCAGGGCGAGGGCGGCCGAGCAGGCGAGGGCTGGGCGCGGCGGGGCCATGCCCCATGCTCACCCGGCCCCCGCCCGCCCCGCACGTCAGGACGCCCGCCGGGCCGCGGTCCGGACGGCCCGCCCGCGGGGCGCCGCGCCGCGCAGCAGCAGGGGGGCGGTGGCCAGCAGCGCGACCGCGGTGGCCACCAGCGCCAGCCCCTCCCACGGCCCGTCGACCTCGCTGAGGAACCACGAGCCCAGCGCCCCCGCGGTGGCCAGCACCGGCACCCACGTCGCCAGCAGGCGCGCCCGCCGCAGGCCCCACAGCAGCAGCGGGACCCCCAGGTGCACCCCGGGCAGCACGAGCAGGAAGACGACCACCAGGCCCGCCGAACCCTCCAGGCGCTCGGCCACCGCCAGGACCTCCGGCGCCGGCACCGGTCCCGACGCCAGCGCGGCCACGTCGAGCTCGGAGGCGCCCAGCGCGACCAGGCCCACGGCGCCGGCGCCCGCCAGGCAGCCGCCC
Source organism: Kineococcus haloalkalitolerans (assembly GCF_050871905.1). NCBI lineage: Bacteria > Bacillati > Actinomycetota > Actinomycetes > Kineosporiales > Kineosporiaceae > Kineococcus > Kineococcus haloalkalitolerans. The sequence goes on along the minus strand of NZ_JBJLSH010000046.1, from coordinate 842 downwards.
ACGGCGGTCAGGCGGGCACCCCGCCCCCGCGACGGCAGGCGCACGAGGGCCGCCACCGCCGGCAGCAGAAGCAGACCGGTGAGGACGAGGGCCAGCGACCACGCGGTCCAGCGCGCGGCGTGCTCGGAGGCGTGGGCCAGCAGCGCGGCCAGCGAGTCGCCGGGCACGGCGGGGTCCAGGGCGCCCGTCGCGGCCAGGGCGACCGCGGCGGCGACGAGGCAGGCTCCCGGGGCGCGCGAGCGCGACCCGGGAGGTGCCGGGGCTCCCGGGGGTGCCGGGGCCTCCGCGAGCGGGTGCCCGCCGTCGCGCCCGCGGACCCTCCGGGTCGCGGTGGTGCCCGTCGCGCTGGTGCCCGTCGCGCTGGTGGTGCTCGTCGTCTCGTCCACGGCTGCCTCCGTCCGTCGGCCGGTCCTCGCGACCGGGAGCGGCGACGCTAGGCACGGGCGCCGCGGGCCTCGCCCGTCCCGCGCGGGAGCGCCGTCCCCCGTCGGGCGGACCGGGGCCGCGGCCTCCCCCGTGAGGTGGACGACCTGCGGGGGGTGACGCGCCGGCGGGCGGCGTCCTACCGTGCGCCGGTGACCGGCTCCGCGGCGCGGTGGCGCTGGGACGTGGTCCTGCCGGTGGTGCTCACCCTCACCGCGCAGGTCGAGCTGCACCTGCCGCACAGCACGGACGCGGCGCCCCCGACCGCGGCGCACGCCCTGCTGCTGGCCGCCGTCACCGCCCCGCTCGTCCTGGGGGGGGGGGGGGGGGGGGGGGGGGGGGGGGGGGGGGCGGCGGCGCGGGGGGGGGGGGCGGGCGCGCGGGGCGGGGGGCGGGCGAGCGGGGGGGGGCGGGGGGGG